>NZ_KV827232.1:44440-74058 GCF_001836075.1 Staphylococcus sp. HMSC035D11 | reverse complement strand
TTTTTTTCTTTAATATTATTCCATTTACGTCCCATATTGTCATCTCGCTTTCTTACTCAATACTACTTATTATATAGTATTAATAATTTATTGTCTAAATTGAAAAAATGTTACTTCTTTAAAAAAAATAAAATACTGACAAAGCATCCCCCTGTCAGTACTCTCCCAATTCATTTAGTTAATTACTTAAAAATCTTTCTACATCATTAAATAAAGCATTAAATTGATCAATATTAGATTTGTTCATATAGATAAAAATTTTACGTTCATCTTCTGTTGATCGAACCTTACTTAATTTCTCTTTTTCTATTAGTCTGCGTATAGAAACAAGTAATTTTGTTCTACTTAATTCTAGTTCTTCAATTGCAACTTTTAAGAATGTTTGCATTAAAATTTGATCGTCTGCTGTGTATTCGTAAGCTAATTTTAATAAAGCTAAATCATTTAAGGTTAGTTTGTATTCTTTGTCTATATATCCAGACAACGCTTTATATTGTTTATAGATTTTCAGCAAGCGATTTAATTCATCGTTACTCAAGCATTTGCACCTCCAATAAAAGCGAACAATTCAACATATATTATCCTTTAATTTTGGAGTTCTGTCTTTTGCATTTGTTTTGAATTTTTTGTTAAATTTACCAACAAACTCAAATATTGTTGTGCAAAACTTTTTTGAGATGAAATTTATTATTTATATATCTCAATTATATAAAGCCCGTTATAATCAAGTTTAATTTGTAATGCCTCTTTATTAAAGTCATGTTCTCTAATTTTAAAAGAAGAATGTAATAAATGATTTACTTTCTTCAAGAATGTTTTAGACCATTGATAACGATTACGTATGTCTTCAGTAATAATATGATTAATATTGCCATTATAATCATCAATCTTTTGAATTTTTATAAGATGATTTTTATTTGTCTTATGTTTAAAATCTACATATATATCAGTTTTTTCATAATTAGCATTTCGTGATTCACTTTCTAGAACACGCCAATCATATATAAATAGTATGAATTTATTTTCTTTTTCAATCACTATATAGTGATCTTTAATGTATTTTGGTTCCTGACTAAGCGTCATGATATATGCCATCATTGTCCCTAATATTGTTTTAAAACCTTTTTCATCAAAAAGATGTAAAGCATTAAATTGATGACTATCCTGTCTAAAATTGAAACCAATACCATCAAAGTGTTGAGCTGATTTAATGTTTGTTTCTACAATTAACGGGGCACTACTATTTAAGTCATTATATTCACTATTTAAAAACGCATGATTTTCAACGTTTAAAAATATGATTCTTTGATTTTCTAAATCAATGTGATTTAAAATTTCACGTATATTTTGATAATGTAATATATTCTTTACTAATAAACGATTATTATCTTCTATTAAATAGGGTTGATTTAGTTTTGAATTATCAATAAACAGAAATTGGAAATTCACTCTTTTAATTTGCGATTCTAAAGTTTTAAACAAAACTGGATTATTTAGCAAGTTACTAATTTCTAATCCAAAAGAAAACCGATTTGTTTTATGTTGTATTTTTAATATCATACGATAAATGGCTTTTAAATCAATCTTTTCTAAATCAAAAACAATCCCTAATTCGTGATTTACATTTACTTCAACTTGGTTTATTTCAAGATAATCTAATACATTTTCATATGTCATTTCAAGGAAGTCAATTAGATTTAAATCCTCAAGTTTAAAACTTATATTTAGATTTTTTCTAATAATATATTCAAATATTCGCTGAAGTTCTTTAACAGTGAAGTGTTCTTTTATTTCTTTCATATCCGCTCTTACATAAATCATTAATGACGGACTCTCGTCAAGATAATCGATATATTTCTCTAAAAATAACAGTTTTATTTCTTCAATCGTATTGATCTGTACTACACATTGATAAGGTTTAATAAACGTATCTAATTTTGAATCGATATATATTTTATGTTCTGTTTTCTTTTGATAATAATATTGTTGTGACTGAATCATATCTCTTATATTTTGTAAACTATCATCAATATGAGTTTCATAATCCATAAAAATCATTTTTTCATATTTATTACACGATCTATATTCATTTGGTGTCATTCCCATATAACTTTTGAACGTTTTAGAATAACTTGATGCATTACTAAACCCTACTTTTTCACTAATTAAACTAATCGTATCGTTTGTTTTCAATAATAATTCAAATGAATTTGCAATCTTCAAAGTGTCTACATAAGTTTTAAAACTAATATTTAACAACTGTGTAAATTGTGATGATAAATTAGATTTAGATGTAAATAGATTAGATGAAACGTCTTTTAATGTTAATTTCTTTTCAATATTTTCGTTAATATAGTCTAATACTTCACTTAACTCCCCATAATAAGCATAATTATATTGATCATTAGCAATATCTATTTCAACACTACCTTGTCTTCCAATAATTTGAACAATGTCAACTATGTATTTGTTATCTTCTGAAACAGATTTATGATTAATATGATTCATTGTTATCTGTAATAATGCTTTTTTTATTGCATTAATAGATTTAACTAAATTAATTGAATATTTATAATCAAAGAAATTAAATCCTTCTTCTTTAAACCAATCACTTGCAATATAAATCATTATTGTTTTCTCATTCTTATTAATTGAAAAAATATCTTTATTGTTTATAACGTAGATATCGTTATTAATCGTCACTTTTTTGGCAAAATGTTGAATTTCTAATGAACCTTTTATTGGGAACAGCAATATGATACCATCTTGACAACGTGTCATTTGATATTCATGCTTAGTAAGTACGTGAAAATACCCATTAGACATATACTAACCTCTTTCTAATCTTGGTAGTCCTTCTTTTAATGTGTTTATATAAAAATGCTAATTTATAAGTGTTTAAATGTAAATCTATCACAACATTAATACTAAATCAAAAATACGTATAAAATTAAATTAAGTTTAATTTTATATTAAATACATTTCATAATTATTTAAAAAAGATGCTCTATAATTGCCTTCTTACTTTAATAAAATAAACAGCTTTAGACTACTCTTTATTTAAAATGTTTTGAAAACAATGTGAGAACATCTTTTCTAAATATTCAACTTATTATAAATATGAATGTCTAGTTTTTAAAGCGATTTGCTAAATTCAATATATCTTTGATGATATTTAATAAATTAAGAAATAAATTAAAACCCATTTCTCTTGGCGTAAATCTACCATGTTTCATACGATTAAAATCAAATAATGTATATAGTAAAAACAAGACTAAACTAACCATTGTAATAACGATATGGAATATTGAATTACGAATAAATAAGCCAACTAGACTAGCAATAATAAGCGCAATTAATGTTACAAATAAATATTTACCTAAGCTAGAAGCATCATTAATGACAAAATACCCCAATATTCCAAATACAATGAACGCTATAATGGCTAACAATATATTTTTATAAAAAACGTCTGCGCCTAAATTTTGCATATACATTGAAAATGTTGCATACGATAATAAGCCAATAATAATAGCATAGATATGCGAAATAATAAGACCATATTTACGTGCTCTTTTAATAAATAACGTCGCTAATACAATAACAAATAATGTGATTGATAAAGGACGTCGCCATTCTACAGGCAAATATTGACCTAAATAACAGCCAATCCCAAAAATAAGCCAATAATATGTAAAAAATAGCCAAACTTTACGATATGCATGGTTTTGTTGAGTATTATCTTTTGAACGTGCGTTTTGATGTTGATGATTTACTAAATTTGAAGAACTCGACATCTTATACTCCTCTTTTAAATAGTATCTTACATTAATTGTACAATATTTGTTGAAAATAAAAAAATAGTATAATTTATTTACTTTTAAGTAGGTATCTTATCAAGAAAATACAAAAATTATTACAAGTTTAAATCATTAAAAACAATTCAACTTACCTCTTACACGATACGTCCTTGCTTCAATTTTACTGTAAGAAATATTACAAATTTCTTTTTAAAGCAATTTAATTTTATCTAAATAAAACTGTTAAAAACTACTGTATCAAGGGTTTTTATCTATTTACAAAAAATAGTATTACTTTTAATCATATTACAAGATAATAACAACCCACATATTCTTATATTTTTTTGATAGTATATGCATGTGATATAAAAAGGTAAATTATACAAATTTAACAATATTAAATTCTAAAAATAAATTTTAAAATTCAAGGAGGATACGTAGTTTGAAAAAGTTAGCTTTTACGTTATCTATTGCGTCAGGAGCTGTAGCATTTTTCTCTCATCATGCTGAAGCATCAACACAACATACTGTTCAACCTGGAGATTCTTTATGGAGTATTGCAAACAAATACAATACCACTATTGATGAGCTTAAACGAAATAATCAATTAAATGGTAATTTAATTTTTCCAGGACAAGTACTAACTATTAATGGATCGTCAACTACAACATCAAGTAGTTTATCAAGTAAGTCTTCTACTACTTATACTGTTCAATCTGGTGATTCACTTTCTCGTATCGCTAATAAATATGGAACTTCAGTTACTAACTTAATGAATGCAAATAATTTGAAAAATTATTTAATTTACCCTGGTCAAGTATTAAAAATTCCAAGTAGTTCGAGTACTACAAACTCATCATCTACTAATGCTTCTCAAAGCACTGGTTATGTTTCACCAACCTTTAACCATCAAAATTTATACACTGCTGGTCAATGTACATGGTATGTGTTTAATCGTCGCGCCCAAGCTGGATCACCCATTAGTACATATTGGTCTGATGCTAAGTATTGGACTTATAATGCTGCCTCAGATGGTTATATTGTTAATCATACTCCTACTGTTGGAGCAATTATGCAATCGACTGCTGGGTATTATGGCCATGTAGCATACGTGGAGCGTGTGAATCCAGATGGTAGTATTCTAATTTCAGAAATGAATTATACGTATGGCCCTTATAACACAGATACTCGTGTGATTCCTGCTTCATTAGTTTCTAACTATAACTATATTCATTAATATGATTCAAACCACAAAATAAGCTTGAGACATGTTTATGTCTCAAGCTTATTTTGTGGTTATTTTACCTTAAAGAAAAATATTTAAAATCCAAAATATAATTGCTGCTAAAATAGCAGAAATTGGCAATGTAATAATCCATGTAATAATCATACGTTGAGCTGTATTCCACTTTACACCTTTTGCACGATTTGATGCACCTACACCTAAAATTGATGACGATACAACATGTGTTGTAGATAATGGAAAGTGTAATGATGAAGCAACGAAAATCGTTAATGCTGAAGATAAATCAGCAGCTGCCCCATTAGCAGGTCGTATTTTCATTATATTTCCGCCTACTGTTTTAATAATTTTCCAACCACCAATTGCAGTTCCTAGACCCATTGCTGTGGCACAAGCAATTTTAACCCATAATACTGGTTCCACATTCGATGGATCTTGTAAATTCGCTACAATCAAAGCAAGAGTAATAATACCCATTGATTTTTGAGCATCATTTGTACCATGTGAAAACGATTGAAGCGCTGCAGTAAACATTTGGAAAAAGCGGAAATTACGATTTGCTCTCGTAAGATTCGCATTTTTAAAAACAATTTTAACAATTGTATACATGATAAAACCAACACAAAATGCGATAATTGGTGAAATAATTAATACAATGATAATCTTAGTAAAACCTTGGTAATGTAATACTGTAAACCCCTGTGCAGCTATTGCAGCTCCAGCAATAGCGCCGATTAAGGCATGAGATGAAGAACTTGGTATACCATATAACCAAGTAACCAAATTCCAAACAATAGCAGCGATAATAGCCGCTAATACTACTACTAGACCATTTTGTAATTTAAATGGATCTACGATATCTTTAGTAATTGTTCCAGCTACCCCTGTAAAAGTAAGTGCACCTATAAAGTTCATAATTGCCGCTAGAAGAATAGCTGTTCTTGGTGTCAATGCACGTGTAGAAACCGCAGTAGCAATTGCATTTGCTGTATCATGAAAGCCATTGATAAAGTCAAAGACTAAAGAAAATGCAACGATAGCTATAGTGATGACTAATACATATTCCATAATTTAAAACTCCCTTAGCTATTTTTCATGATAATTGTTTCAAAGTTGTTAGCAACAGCTTGACATTTATCAGCGATATTTTCTAAGCTTTCGTAAATATCTTTAATTTTAATTAAAGTGATTGGATCGGTTTCACTATTAAAGATATGTTTAATTGATTGTCTTAATATACCATCACAATTTGTTTCAAATTCTTTAATATTAATTGAATGAATTCTCATGTGAGATAATTTTTTATCAACAAGTAAACCAACTGCTAATTTCATTTCAGCGACAGCTTTTTGAATATTGTCAACAAATTCAGCCATATATTCATCAGTATATTCAATTGAATACATTTCAAACATTCCAGATGTTTCTTCCATTGCATCAAGTACATCATCGATTGCATTACACAATGATAGAATGTCTTCTCGTTCAATAGGAGTGATAAATGTTTGATTTAAGTCGCTAATGACTTTGTGCATAAGTTCGTCACCATGTGACTCGTACGTTTTAATGTTATCAGAATAAGCTTTTAAATCTAAATGGGTATTAAAATCCATTTTTCCGAATTCTACAGCTGCACGGTCCAAATTAAATACCATTTCTTCTAATTGAACCATAAACTTATCCTTTTTCTTAGTGAACATTATAATGCCTCCATTTTAGCGATTGCTATCAATCACACGTTTATTATTTAATTTAAGACAATTTAAAAATGAGCTACATTTACAATAGCTTATTTTAAAACATTATTTAGAAAGCTTTTGTAAAATTTATGTAAATATAATGTTATACCAGTTACGATACACTTCTACTTAACGCCTAAGTTGTCTCTAATTGAAAATATCATAAATTTTTCATCTCTACAATAAATTTACAAATTCTTTACAAACTCGAAATATTCTCTCTTAAATTGAGTGATTGATCGTTCGCTTAGAATGATTATAAGCAATAAATGCAAACATACTATATACGATTGTATAAATAATCATAACAATAAAAATGGACGTTTGATTTGTAAATCCTATAAATTTCATAAATACAAGTGCTGCAAAATATGCATGAAGTAAAGCAATAGCTAAAGGTAGTCCAAAGTTAAACGCCACTTTCAATTTTAGACCTCTAGCCATGTCTTTTTGAGTAAAACCTAATTTACGTAATATTGAATAATTTTCTAATTCATCTTCAGTTTCATCAATTTGTTTAATATAGATAATACATCCAGTTGCTATAAGAAATGCAATACCTAAAAAAGAACTTACAAATAATAAAATTCCTGTTAAACTTGAAATTTCGCTTGCTATCTGACTTCTAGTTTTTAAATTCTGATTCATGTGATTGATAGTCTTTTCTAATCTAGGTATATCTTTTGTATGTTTTAAATCAAAACCATGTTGAGAAATAATGTCCTTATTTTTAACATGTTGTTTTATAAATTGATAATCCTCGTTATTAAGCACGAGTGTCGGTCCACCTAAATCTATACTCTCTTTAAAATAAACTTTATGAATCACTTTTTGCAGTTGAACTTTAGTATGATGTCGTTTCGTACCAATCAGTGTTGTCCCGTGTGGTCGATGTTTAGTTAAGTCAGGAATAACATCTTCTGGGATAATTAAATCTGCTTGTCCTTTTTTCAAAGAAACATTTGAAAAGTAATCTTCACTTGTTACAGTCACGGAATAAGGTCTAGCTGCATTTACATCAAATAGACGATCTTTATATAAATGCGTGTATACTACTTGCTTATAATTATAGTTATATGCAATATGCTGTTGCTCTAATTGATATTTTAACTTTTCAGACAAGGTGTCGTTGTTCGTTGTTACTTCATAAGGTGATTCTAATGAAATTTCTTTACTTAAAGATCCTCGACTAATTGCTGCAAAACATAGGACCGATACGGTAATAGCAGAAATAATAGAAATGATTGTTAAAGAGAAAGCATTCTTTCTAATCCTAAACATTAATGAAGAAGTGAAAATAACATCATTTACAGTTACATTTCCACTTTTAAATGATTTAATTATTTTTAATATAAGAGACACTGAACTTCTGAAAAAGAAATAAGCTCCGATCACAGTTAAAAATAAAATAATAAAAGGTAATACGATATCATCTAATAATTCAACAAATCGTGTGGATAAATAATATCCTGCCAAAATGAAAACAATACCTAAAATTCCTAGAATAATTTCTCCAAATGTAATATGTTTACCTGTTTCATCTATATATTCTTCAGACTCCATTAATTGCATAACAGAATATTTATTTAAGAAAATGATAGCTTGAAGAATAATTAAAATATATGCAATGATTAAAATAAATAAGGTTTGAATTATAGCGTCTACACTAAAAACAAGCGAAACCGAGGTATGTATACCTAATAATTTCAATATAATCATAAGTAAAATTTTAGACCCAACAATCCCTATTATCACACCTAAAACTGCAGTGATTAAGAAAATAAACAATTGTTCTAACATAAACATATAAATAATACTTACTTTATTTAACCCCATAATCTGTAATAGTCCCAATTCGTAACTTCGTCTTTTAATAAAAAGAATATTGGTATACATAATAAAGACAACGATGATTATAAATAGAAAATAACTTCCTATTTTAGAACCCTCTCTAATCATAGATAAAGACTCATGTATATGGAGATGATGAACATATTTAATCGTAATAAAACTAAAATATAAAACGGTACTAATGACTAATGAAAACATATAAATAGCATAGTGCTTGATATTTCTTAGGAAATTTCTCCAAATAATATAGCTAAAACTCATAAATCTTGCCACCTAATATACTTTGGGCTCTTAATATTTCTTCATAAAATAATTGTTTATTATCTTGTCCTTGATAAATTTCAGTAAATATTAAGCCATCTTTCAACATTACAACACGATTAGAAAAACTTGCTGCAAGTGGATCGTGTGTAACCATAATAATAGTTACATCATAGATTTTATTTATTTTTTCAAAACGTGTGAGTAAATCCCTAGTGTTCTTAGAGTCTAAAGCGCCTGTTGGTTCATCCGCAAAAATAATTTTAGGATATGTAATAAATGCACGCGCTGCAGATGTTCGTTGACGTTGTCCCCCTGAAATTTCAGACGGATATTTGTCACTAATATCATATATATTAAGCGCTTCAGTAATTTGTCTATAACGTTTATTCATTTCTTCCTTATTTAATTTAAGTACTGATAAAGGCAACATAATATTTTCTTTTACAGTAAGTGTATGTAATAAATTATATTCTTGAAAAATAAATCCAATATCTTTTTTTCTAATTTCTGATAGTTCCTTATTTGATAACTTTTCCAATTGTTTTCCATTTAGTATTACAGATCCTTGTGATAAATAATCAATTGAACTTAAAACATTAAGTAATGTTGTTTTACCAGATCCAGAAGGTCCCATAATTGAAACAAACTCTCCAGTTTCAATATTTAAATCAATGCCTCTTAACACTTCTTGTATCGTTTGTTTTGTCCCATATGTTTTAACAATTTGCTTTGCTTGTAATATTGTCAATTTAGAATGTCCCTCACTATCATATATTTTAACTATTGAATGATATAGATGAACCTGAGACGTCACTATAAAGTCCCAGGTTTCACTCAATGTTCTACTCACTTATTACACTAAAATGATATTTCCATAAGCTTAATTTATGTATTTACTTTAAATATTATATAAGTTTTAGTCCAAACTTTTTATAGTAAAGTCCAATATCTCCTTGCGATAAAGCGAACAATTGCACTTATATACTATTTTAACAACGTCTTTATGATAGACTTAATTTCTCTTGTGACATTCTTTCTATGACTTCGTTTTGCATAGGGAACGTTAAAATAAATGTTGTTCCTTCACCCACCGTCGACTCGATCTCTACTTCAATACCTAATGGATGTCTTACACTTTCTACTAAGTATAAACCAATTCCAGAAGAAGTTGTTTCATTACGATTTGCGGTAGAAGTATAGCCTCTTTCAAAAATACGTGGTAAATCTTTAGCACTAATCCCACGCCCATAATCAGTAATTTCTAAAGCGATATGGTCTTTTTTAGCAAACGACCGAATCACAATATCTTTTCCTTGAGAATATTTCAAAGAATTAGATAAAATCTGTCTAATCATCATGCGACACCATTTTACATCTGTAAATACTTCTGGATTCGTGTCAAATTCTAATTCATAGCCAATACCTTTAACTTGACTGATATGCCGCGTAAGTTGAATTTCTTCGATCACTAAACGTTTTAATGGTACTTTTTCGAAATACATATCTCTATTTTTAGATTCAAGACGTGTTAAATAAAGTTGCTTATCTAATAATTCATTCACTCTTGACCATTCATAAAGTAAGGCTTTCTTACGTTCCATATCTTCAGCTTGATCAATTAATAATTTCATTGCTGTAACAGGTGTTTTAATATCGTGAACAAATTCAGTTAACGATTGTTCAGACGCTTGTATATGAATTTGTTGTTCAGTAGCTCTTTCTTTTTGAAACAATAATTTACGATATAAATAGTCCACCATTTCCTGTTGAAATGGATTCTCAGCTAATTCTTTATGTTTAATTTCTTCGATTTCCTTATTATTATAAAAATGTTGATATAATTTTACTTCTCTTAAAAAAGTAAAAATAAGAAATATACAAGTTAAACCTAGATTTAATAAGACAATGTACGCTACACTTTCAATTGCCATATCATAGTCTATATATGCCATCCCTAAAAACACAAACTGCAAAAATATAATCCAAAATATCCAATTACTTCGTGTTTTAAGAAATAGCCAAAACCATTTCACATTACTCATGTGCCATATATCCTTTACCTACTTTTGTTTCAATTTCTGTTTCCATATCGATCTCAGATAATTTTTTTCGTAATCGATTTACATTGACTGTTAATGTGTTATCACTCACAAACGCTTCATCATCCCATAACGCTGTAATTAATGTATCTCTAGTCACAATTTGATTTTGTTTTTGAATTAACATTTCTAAAATAATCATTTCAGTTTTAGATAAATAAATGATTTTATCGCCTTTTTGAATACTATCTTTTGAAAGATCTACTAGTGCATCTTGCCAATTTAATGTACGTCTTTCTTCTGCGCCAAATTGATATACGCGTCGATAAATTGCTTGTAACTTCGCAATTAGTACGTTGGTATGAAAAGGCTTTTGCATATAATCATCTGCACCTAATTCCATACTCATCACTTGATCCATAGGATTATCACGTGACGATAAAAATAAAATAGGCACATTAGATACTTGTCTAATTTGACGACACCAATAGAATCCGTCATATTTAGGTAATTGCACATCCATTATAACGATTTCTGGTTGAACATTATGATATGTTTCCATTACGTTACTAAAATCATTGACACCATAAACAAAAAAATCCCAATTTTCTAATTCTTTCTTTAGTTGTTGAAAAAGCGTCTGATCATCTTCTACTAATAATATTTGCATGTGTTTTCATCCTATCACTTTGTATATTTCATTTTTTCTCCTGATTGCACACGTCCATTGAAATGCCTAATACGACAATCAATTTCAAACCCTCTCATAATTAAACCTTGTACGGGAGCTTGAAAAAAATAATAGAGTGGCCATAACAATTTAGGAATATAATCATATAGTTGAACAATTACTAAACGCGTTCCTTTAATTTGACGAAATTCCAATTTCCCTTGTTTTTTAGAACGTTTTTTTATAATTGAACCGCCTACTAAATTAAATGTAATTAAACTATTATCATTTACTTCTTTCTTCATTACTAATAGAGGCTTAAACTCATTACGAGCATATATTATATATCGATTTTCTATATATTTCGTGTGTAAAAATGTACCACGTGTATTATTCAGCCATTTAAAAAAATAAGCGACTAATTGTTCTAAAGACCATTTCCTAGGTAATATCATTCTTAATGCTGTCCGTATATCATTATATTTAGACACTTGTAACTCAACATTAATATGAGAGCGTTTGATATAGGTCTCAGTCGTTTCTACAGGAACACCATAGTTTTTTAAACATTGTATTGTCTCATTATCAAAGCGACTACCGCTTACGTACAAAATTTTATTTATTTTTTGTTGTGCTGCTGCTCTTGCAAAATTATCGGCTGCAATGAGATTTAAATCACGTGCAGTTGCTTGAGTAAGCTTGGCAGAATTTTTATTAGGATCTAAATAAAATACTGCAATATTCATACCTGACATTGCTGATTTAACATCTTCATAATTATAAATATCTTTTTTTAGCCATTTTATATTATGATTAAACTCTTTTTTTGTATTTGGATATTTAGATAAAGCAAACAAATTTGCATCATTTTCTATCGCACTGCTAATATTCTTACCTATATAACCACTACCACCCGCTAATAATACATTAGGTTTCATTATTCTGTTACTCCTTTTTAAAATTCTAAATATGTATATTTTTTAAATAATTGGTATAATATATGTTATATTACTATCTCAGGAGGAAGCCGAATGGCTCATATTATTCGTGAAATTAGTATAAAAGATACTGAAGCTTTGACAACATTATTAACTAAAATATATGATGAATCTGATTATACACTTTATAATCCTGGAGAATTTAACCCTAGTGTTTCTTCTATTAGTAATCTTCTAGAGCGTGTTATCACTTCTCCGAGAAATACCATATATGTAGCTGAAGAAGATGATCAACTCGTTGGATGTATATTCGTCACTACTGAAAAATACGAACGTACACAACACGAAGCAATCATTACACTTGGTGTTACTAAATTTTATCAAAAAAAAGGTATTGGACTTGCTTTAATTAATGCTGTTGAAGCTTGGGCTCTTAACCATAATATTAAACGTCTTCAAGCTTCAGTCGTTCCTGAAAATACACACGCACTCATGCTACTTAAAGGCGCTGGATTTAATATTGAAGGCGAACTTAAAAATAAATTACTGATCAACAATCAATATTTTAATAAATATATTATGGCTAAATTACTACTTTAATTACAATATGTATTATACGCTACGTTCAAAATGCAAAAAAGCAATTCGTGTTAATTACACGAATTGCTTTAGACTGTCTATGAGTTATTTAACTTTGTAGGCAGTTTTTTTATGGATTATTTATTTTATTAATTTTAAGCAATGTGGTCTTTGTTATCACTTTTACGTAAATAATATTTAATAAGCACTGCTACCACAATAAATAATCCAACTACGCCCATAATGTTATATAAGAAGTTGATTAAATCTGCAAAACCAACGAAACTTAAAATAAAGGCTGCAATCATCATAATAACAATAAATATATGATATTTTTTACTGTATGGCTCAGTGAAACGTGCAGCAAACGAATAAGTCAATCCTAAAATAGTATTATACATTACTGCTAACATAATCACTGTTAAAACTAATCCAAGCCATGGATGAATTTCGTTCGCCAATTTTAAAGTTGGAATTTGTTCATTTTTAATTTGTGGATATTCTGATTGTAGTGCAAAGTTAATCAGTGCAAGTAAAACAGTATACACTACACCACCAAATAAAGCACCGGCACCAGATACTTGACGTTTAGATGCATCTCCACCAATCGCCACAACCGTACTAAATCCTACAGCAAAAGCTAATCCACCGTACATTAACCCTCTAATAATACCTAAGAATAAACTTGGATGATCTACTGTACTATTAACTTTACTGATAGGGATACTTCCAGCGAATAGATAATATATAGCAATAAGAACTACCATGACAATCAAGAATGGTGTAACGAAACCTAACGCTCTTACGATCTTATTAAAGTCTAATAATAGTGTTAAATAAATAACGACCGTCATAATTAACGCGCCAAGCCATGTAGGTATACCAAAGCTCTCTTCGAACGTTGCGCCTGAACCTGCAATCATTGTTACAGCAATCCCAAATAAGAAAAAGACTAGAATATAATCAAAAATTTTACTGAATTTTTCACCAAATAAATATTGTAATGTTGATTCATGGTTTGTTGCTTCAAAAGCCGTTCCAATTTTAGCGACTTGTCGTCCTATAAATCCTAAAATTAATCCTGATATTAACACGCCAATATATGACCATAAACCATAAGGCGTGAAGAATTGCATTACTTCTTGCCCTGTAGAGAATCCTGCGCCTACTACAATCCCCACATAAGCAAAACCTATTTTTATAGATTCTTTATTCAACCCCATGTATTAATTAACCTCCTTATTTTTGACACATTCAAAATTATAACGTACTAATAATATTATGCAACAGTGCATAAACGTTGCGAGACAACGCTTATCGCTTCTAAATACTAGTGTTAATACCCTTACAAACAATTTAAAAAATTTAATATTTTTAATAATTTGTCACAAAAAATTATATTTGAGTTACTAAGTAAAATATTATTAAAAAAGAGTTAGATAAAATGAATAACTATGGTTATTCATTATCTAACTCTCTTATTTCACTATATTATTTTGAACTTCCAAATTTCTTTAATTCATCAAAATTTACTATAACATTATCCATGCGTTTAGCTGAATCTTTTAACACATTTCTTGCTACATGATTATTAGGATCTAATTTTAAAAGTTGTTTAGCTACTTTAAACGCTTCAGAATCTGAAATAATTGGATCAGGTATAGCATATAATAATAGCATTTGAAGCAAACTTTTTATTTCTTTACCATTTGTTAACTGAATAGAAGCATCTGCATGATAATATGCCGCTTCTAAAGCACCTTCCACTTCACTCAAAGGATAGACTAATAATAAAAATGCTAAATCATGTAATTCTGCTGTTTCATTAGCCTTCATCATATCTAATATACAAGTATAAAACATAATGTTTTCTTGTTCATGAGCACAGGATATATATACTTCTTCGAATTCCATAAAATCAATATTGGACATTATATTTTTAATTTCTTCAAATTTACCGTTCAGAACGTAAAATTTAATATCTTCTTGTAGCATAATGTCCACCTACTTTCATCATCAATATCATGCTATTTATTTTACCATATTCATTTTGGATAATCATTTTATAACCTTTTTTTTATATAAAAAAAACATCAAAATTTATCATTACTTATTTAAATGCTG
Source organism: Staphylococcus sp. HMSC035D11 (assembly GCF_001836075.1). Taxonomy (NCBI): domain Bacteria; kingdom Bacillati; phylum Bacillota; class Bacilli; order Caryophanales; family Staphylococcaceae; genus Staphylococcus; species Staphylococcus sp. HMSC035D11. Next base: position 58,811 of record NZ_KV827232.1, on the reverse strand, counting down.
TAGACTTAAATGAAGAACGATTCACTTCTTGAATCGCTTCATTAGCAGTTTTACCAACACTTAAAGACATTGCTGCTGTAAAACTTCCTTCTACAATGGGTGCATTTACTTTGTAAATATGATACTTACCTTTATACATATCAATTGCTAAATCGATATTCATTTCTGATGATCCTAAATCATAAAAACATAATGCATCATCATCTAACTGATTAATCAATTGTTCAATATCATCATATGAAGTTCCAATTTCACCATTTACTCCACCATAAGCAATCACATTTATGTCATTTGTCATTTTATTTAATAAATTTTTAGTTCCCTTAGCTATTTCTTCACTATGACTAATAATAACTATAGTTGTCATCATTTCAACTCCAGTCAATCAATTAAATAACGAATTTGATTTTTTATTAAAGTGAACCTTAATCAACGTGTGTTTTCATTATAAAATAACTTATCTGAAAGCGCGAATATTTGTGTATTAGACAAAATATTAGTCATTGACTGCCTATACATTAAAAATGACTGAGATAGGTATCCAACATCATAATAATTGTAGCTATATTGCTGAAGTTATAATCAATCTTATCTTTTTTCAAGTAAATTGTAAGTGACTAAAAGTGGTTTCCCTGTTCTAGGATCTTTTCCTAATACTGCATCTATATTAAACACACTTTCTAATATCTCTTTAGATAATACTTGGTCAGTAGGTCCATTATCTATAATGTGTCCTTCTTTCATGATTAACAAATAATCCGAAAATCGAATTGCCTGATTGATATCATGTAAGACCATAACGATCGTACACCCTAATTCTTTATTCAAATGTTGCACCAATTCTAAAATTTCTAACTGATGAGAAATATCTAAGTACGTTGTAGGTTCATCAAGAAAAATAATATCTGTTTTTTGTGCTAAAGCCATTGCTATCCATACACGTTGTCTTTGTCCCCCACTTAAATCATTAATCGATTGATGACGAAATTCTGTAATGCCTGTTACGTTTAATGACCATTCAATTTCATCTTTATCTTTTTTAGATAATCGTCCAAATCCTTTTTGATGAGGAAAACGTCCATATGAAACGAGTTCTTCAACTGTTATACTGTCAGTCACTGTTGGAGTTTGAGGTAAAATTGCAATTTTTTTAGCTACTTCTTTTGTAGATTGATGTTGAATGTTTTGATTATCAAGTAATACTTCTCCTTTTTTCACTTCAATCAGTCTTGAGAGTGCTTTCAATAATGTAGATTTCCCACAACCATTCGGTCCAATAATTGATGTGACTTTACCATCACGTATTTGAACATCTAATTCTTTTATAATTGTCGTATTTCTATATCCTATATCTACTTGAGATGCATTTAAACGATTCATATATAGGCCCTACCTTTGTACAAAAAATATTTACGACATCTATTGATAATCGTTCTCAATTAATTATTGCTATTATACCATTTATACACATTTTTGACTATTCTTTTTACTATGAGACGATTATAAAAAATAACCCTAAAAATCTGAGATATACATAAAACGCCTCAAATTTTTAGGGCCCTTTTTTATTCATCGATTAAAAAACCATTTCCATAAACATCACGCACGTCATGAATAACCAAGAAAGCATTCTTATCTATTTTTTTTATAATTCGTTTGGCACGAGTTACTTGAGTTTTAGCTACAACAACATACAAAACGTCTTTTTCTTCTCTACTATAATAACCATGTCCATTCAATATAGTAAGGCCTCTACCAACTTGTTCATCAATAGCCTTAGCTACCTCTTCAGGTTTGCTAGAAATAATTGTCATTGCTTTTTTTGTATTAAGTCCTTCTATAACATAATCCATTACTTTCGTGCCTATATAAAGTGAAATCACAGTTACCAATGCTTTACTTAACGGTAGTACTGTTAAAGAAATGACTACTACGATTAAATCAAAAAATAATAATGCGTATGCTGTACTAACATCTAAGTATTTATTAGCTATTCTTGCTAATATTGTTGTTCCAGCTGTAGTGCCACCTGCTAAAACGATTATTCCAATACCTAGTCCAACACTTGTGCCGCCAAATACTGCATTGATGATGACATTACCTGTTTCTACGTGCCATGATTCTGTAAGACTTAAGAAAACAGAAATAAGTACAGTAGCAATAATTGTTAATATCGTACTTTTTTTACTTAAAAATTTATACCCAATAACAATCAATATTGCATTAGCAACGAAGTTAGTGAGCGCTGGTGAAATATGAAAAGCGTAATATAATACAATAGTAATACCTGTGACGCCACCTTCACCTAAATTACCTGATATAATAAATGCATTGACTCCTGCTGAAAAGATAAAAGAGCCTAGTATAACTAAAAGTATATTTTTTATATTTTTGTTCAAAAACACTCACTCCTTTTACGACTATAACGATTAAAATGTTAGCATAGTCTCATCATTCCCTACAATATGCTTTTTAAAAATAAATGTATTAATAAATTTTAAATATCTTAAAATATAAAGATTTAATTTAAATAAGATACATATTCATCTTTAAATCTAATGTACTAATAAAAAATACGTGGAAATTTTCTGAATTTTTCGTTTACTTATAAATATTAGTTTGCTATACTATGTATAACTTCTTAATTACAAGAAGTTATCTCCTTTGTGTTGTTTATAGTAACAAAACAAATTTTGCTCGAAGTACTGTGACAGTACCTAGTCCTTACCGTTACAAGTACATTAATATTCATTTCCCATAAAAACCAAGTATATAAAGTGTCTCCTCACTTTGCATGCTTGGTTTTTATCATGCAATAAAATGAATAATAAAAATAGGAGTGACATAGAATTCTTTTCGAATTCAATGTTCACTCCTAATGGTTGACTATAAAATGATTTAAATTTTAATACCTTACCATGCAAATAAACCAACAAATGCTGCAGTAAGTAGTGAAACTAAAATACCTGATAATAACATCATCGGTACATATTTTGAAACAAAATCTGATGTTTTCTTATCAACTATACCCTTTAATGTACCAACAATCATCCCAATTGTAGAGAAGTTTGCAAATGAAACTAAGAATGTTGATATCACTGCACGACGATGTGCGCTATATGTGTCAATTACTTTTGTAATTTCACCCATAACTACAAATTCGTTTGTAACGATTTTTTTGGACATCTGTTGTGCCACTATCCATGCCTCACCCCATGGTAAGCCAAGCAATAAAGCAAATGGATACATAAAGACGCCTAAGATTTGGTTTAAACCAAAACTACCTTTCATACCCATCCAACTGCCTACTAATCCAGTAATCAAATTAATAAAACGATCTAAAAAATCAGCCAACGCGACAAAACTAATAACAAAAGCGATAATAATTAATACTAATTTACCTGCATTTAATACTGAATCTCCTAAAAATGAGAAGAAAGGTTGACGTTCAATTTTTTCATCATTATTAATGCTATAGATAATATCTTCTTTTTCTTCAACAGTAACAGGATTTAAAATAGAAGCGACAATAATTGCATTAATAATATTTAAAGGAATCGCCGTTAACACTAATTCACCAGGAATCATTTGAACATAGGCACCTACAATAGCTCCAGAAATAGAACTCATTGACATCATTGCAACTGTTAATACACGCATTTCGTTCATACGCTTAAGTTGTTCATTAGAGACTGCAAGCGCCTCTGTATTTCCTAAAAACATCATTTCGATACCAAAGAATGATTCAAATTTAGGTTGACGTGTAATTTTCGCAAGTACAAAACCAATTCCTCCAATAATTTTAGGAAGAATATTAAAATACATAAGAATATCAAATAGTGGAACAACTAATAAAATTGGAAATAATGCACTCACTGCCATATCCATTTGTTTACCACTTGTAAAACTACTGAATGCAAAACCTGTTCCAGTATGAGCTGATTGAATAACCCAAGCAATGGCAGCTGCTAAACCTTCAACAATCGATCTTCCAATTTGGAAATATACAAAGAACCATGCTAAGAATACATTTAAAAGAACTAAGATTAATATAGACTTCCATTGAATATGTTTGCGATCTCTAGAAAATAAAACTGCTATTCCTAAAAACACAAGTAATCCAATGATATTTATTAGTAAAAACATAAGACACCTACCCACATTTTAAAATTAATATGTATCACATTACCCTTAAATAGAACCGTACTATTTTCATAAAATAACAACTAATGTTCTGTAAAAAATACATTTAACATTATACCACGAGAAAATGTTCGTTAAAATAACATATTTAATAAAATAATTGTCTATTTTTCTTTTTTGATGTTATTTATCATAAATACCATTTAAACTTAATACGGTTATATAGAAAAAGAATGGGAAAACGAATTCAAAGTAAATTTTTCCCATTCTTTATGTCATTTGATTTTATGATTCATTTTCATGAATATCATTATGAATATAGTCTGCTATAAATTTAGAAGATTGACCTTTTTCAATTGAACAAAAATCATTATAGAACGCTTCAATTTTATCTTTATATTTTTCTTTATGTGTATCTAAATGTTTTAATTCTTCAGCAAGTTTAAATTCATCTGTAATAATTTCTCCTGGTAAATCTTCCATATAATTCATATAGAAGCCACGAAGACCTTTATCGTATTTTTCGATATCATAAGCAAAGAAAAATTGAGGACGTTTTAAAATACCATAATCAAACATCACTGACGAGTAGTCAGTAATAAGCGCATCAGATATTAAATATAATTCTGAAATATCATTATAATTTGAAACATCAATAGCAAAGTCATCGTATCCAGTTAGATCTAATGCATTTGCAATAAGATAATGCATTCTTAGTAAAATGACATAGTCATCTCCAATTTGCTCTTTTAAATTAGCTAAATTTATTTTCAAATCAAATAAATATTGACCTTTTTTAACGAATTCATCATCTCTCCAAGTTGGCGCATACATAATGACTTTTTTATCTTTTGGTAAATTTAAATCTTTTTTAATTTGTTCTATATACTCAGTATCATTTTGTCTTGTAACTAATACATCATTTCTTGGATAGCCAATTTCCCAAATTCTTTCTTCATTCATCCAAAAAGCAGACTTAAAGATATCCGTAGAATAACGGTTTGGAGATACTAAATAATTCCAACGAGATGCTTCTGTATAAAAATTCTTTTTATAATTTGCTGTTGTTGTTCCTGGCATTCTTACCACTTTCATATCATTTGCTAAACGTTTTAACGGTGTACCGTGCCAAGTTTGAATATACATTTGATTCTCTTTTTTATTTAAATACAATGGTAATCGAGCATTCGAAATCCAGTATTTCGCTTTAGCATAAGCCTCATAATATTCTTTGGATCCTTTTTTCACTTTAGTTGCATTTCCAGGAATAATATTGTTATTAGGCTTAGAAAAGACCCAAATATATTTATATTGTGGATAGTGTTGTTGCATATATTCATATATATACTTTGGACTATCACTGTAATTTTTACCACCAAATGACTCAAATATAATCGTATGTGGATCTACCATATTTTCATTATCAGTAAGTTGATATTTAGCACGTTCTTTCATTTTATTGTTTGTTAGAATACTTTTAAATAAACGTGTTTTTTTACGTAATTCATTCACATATCTTGCATTCTCAATGTCATCCATAGATAAAAACATGATTTCAAGATTATATAACAACTTACCATCTTTAATGATATTCCATTTTAGTGCTTTTACTACTTTAACTAGAGTGTGTTCTAAAGCAATATATCTTGCTTTAATATCTCTAAGCGAAGGATCAAAACCTTTTTTAATTTCATTTTTCATTCTTTGGACTAAAAATTTCTTAACTTCTTTATTTGTAGTTCTTTGTATAGCATCAAAGAAACTATTTGTATAGTCTTCAAATTTATCAATAAAATCTTGATCACTTAATGTATTACCATTAAATGGATCATATACTTCACCACGATAATAAAACGGAAAATTAACAATTCTAACAAAATGTTCAGCATATTTCAGATAATCTAATACAAATGAATTATCAATAAAAATGCTTAAATCTTCATTAAATTTAATGTCATGTGCTTTAATAATTGCATTTCTAAATAAAATATTACATGCAGTTTCTTTTCGTAAAATTGAATTAGGATATGAATGATGTGATCGATACTGCAAACGTATCTTATCTTTATCTACATATTGAGGACGTTGCATTGTAAATTTGTGTACCGGTGCAATTAATGTATCTAAACCATTAATATGATTTAAATAATATTCAATAGCATATGAGGCTAATTGATCATCCGCATCTAAAAACATCACGTATTGACCTTTTGCTAAGTCTAAAGCGATATTTCTAGCATGTGCATGACCAGTATTTGTTTCAAGTTGAATAAACGTCACATCTTTATCATAAGATGCTAACGTTTTATTTAAGATTTGTGTTGAATGATCCGTAGAACCATCATCTACAATAATGATCTCAAAATCTTGATTCCTTTGAGTTTTTAAGCTATTAATACAATCTTCAATATATTCTTCACTATTAAAATATGTAATAATTATTGATAGTTTATTCAATATCATTCTCTCCAATTTTATTTATGTTTATTCAATTAATTTTTAAGCAATGTGTTTGTGTACTAACTATATCTTATCAGTCTAAGATTTTTTCATCTACACTGTAAAATTATAGATTACTTTATCATCGTGATATTTGGATGTTCGACATCCATTATTTATTTAAATTTTGTGTAGTCACAAATTGATGATATTTCTCATGATATTTCATTAATTCGTCATGTGTACCTTCACCTGTCACACGTCCTTGATCAATAAAAATAATTTGACCTGCCTTTTTAATCGTAGACAGACGGTGTGCAATCACTATTGTTGTTCTACCTTTCATCAATACTTCTAAAGCTTCTTGAATTTTTTGTTCACTTTCACTATCAAGATTTGCAGTAGCTTCATCAAGTAACAATATGTCTGGATTTTTCACAAAACTTCTAGCGATATCAATACGTTGTCGTTGCCCCCCGGACAGTTTTAATCCACGTTCGCCCACTAATGTATCGTATCCTTCATCAAATTGCATAATAAAGTCATGACAGTTTGCTAGTTTTGCATATTTAATTAGTTCTTCATCAGAGACATTACGGTTAATACCATATAAGATATTATCTCGAATTGTTCCTGTCATCATAGAGTTTGACTGCATGACATATCCAATTTTGCTACGCCAATTTGTAATTGGAATATCATAAATACTTTCATTGCCATATGTAATATCACCATTATCGATATCATACATACGTTCAATTAAATTAAAAATAGTACTTTTCCCAGAACCTGAAGGACCAACAAAAGCACTAATGTCACCCTGAGGTATACGAAATGATACATGATCAAGAATCGTTTTTACATCATATTTAAATTCTACGTTATTAAATTCAAGTGCTCCATTCTCAATGTTGATATTAGCAATGGGTTTTAACTGTTCCATCGGTTCAACGGGTTCTTGCATAATTTCATAAATACGTTGACTTGCACCTACAGCTTTTTTGTAATCAGTAACGAGTGTAGATAAGTTCATAAGCGGCATAGATAACTGCATCACATAAAAAATCATAGCTATTAAAGCACCTGCTGTAATAGCACCTGTAGCAATTCTAATGGCACCAAATCCTAAAATAATGGCTATCATTAATAACATAATTACACTTGAAATAGGTTGAATAATCGCTACTATTTTTGCTTGTCTTAAACCTAATTTATATATTTCATTTAAGTTATAATGTGCATTATTTAATTCTTTTTGTTCAGTATTAGAAATTTTTACTAAACGCATTTCTGTCAATACACGACCTAATAACCCACTAAAATTGGCAATTTCTGCTTGGGTATGTTTTGAAATTTTTTGCATACGTCTTCCAAGTGGAATCATAATACCCATAAATATTGGAATAGCTATGAAAGTCAGTAAAGTCATTTGCCAGTCCATAATAAACAGCATAATAATAGAACCAATCAATGTGATAATAGCTGGTAGTAATTGTGGTAATTTTTGAGAGATAAAATCGTTAATGACCTTAGTATCATCAGTTAAACGACTCATCAACTGACCACTTTCATTTTTGTCAAAAAATGGCATTTTCAGTTTAATCATGTGCTCCCACAATAATGAACGAATACCATAAATCATTTTTTCTCCAATTTTACTTAAGAGGTAAATACCTAAACCGCTAAGTAATGCATTAATGATAAATATACTTGCAAATAGAACGACAATATTCCAATTAATATTATTAGTAGAAAATTTATCTACTAAGCGACCTGTAAACAGTGGAATCAATAATCCGCTAAGACTTCCTAACGAAGAAATGATAACAGCAGTTATTATTAAACCATAAGGCCAAGACAATCGTTTAAATAGAAAAAATAATGGATTGTGTTGTTTCATAAATAAACCTCTTTAATCATCAATTTGTATTTGTATTTTTGATATTATATTTAGTGTTTATCCTAATTTAAATGTACATTAAAATGTATTTTAACTGGTAATTTGATTGATTGTTCTTAGTATAGCATTTTATTTAAAATGTTTTATTACATAAAAATAGGAGTGCCCTAGAATTCGTTTTGAATTCACTGTTCACTCCCAAAAGGATGAGTCAAATCAAACAAATTATTGTTATCTACTTGATTTAATCAAAGATTGAGACATAGCTAAACTTCTAAGGCGTTTATATATGCCTTCAATACATTATTATTTTGCATCTTTTCCGTATAGCTCTTGTTTAATTTTAGTTGTTGAAATACCCTCCGTGCGTTTTAGGTATACAACTTCACATTTGTCTTTTAGGAAGTCAAATTGACCTTCCCAGTCATGGCCCATAACAAACACATCAACATCATAACGATCAACGTCTGTTTCTTTTTGACCCCATCCATCTTCTGGAATCACTAAATCAACGTAACGAATAGATTCTAACATCATTTTACGTTGTTCAAAATCATAATAAGATTTTTTATTTTTAATTTGGTTAAATTCATCTGTAGATAAAGCTACAATTAAATAATCACCCATTTCACGAGCTCTTCTTAGTAATTCTATATGACCATAATGTAATAAATCATATGTACCATATGTAATGACTCTTCTCATATTTCCTTTCTCCTTTACAAATATTTAACATTAATTAATAATCTTAATTTAGCATAAATATATTTAACATACCATTAATTTTATATTGACCAGACCCTTTCTCATTTACTTATTCATTATACGTTTCAATGATTGCTTTCCACTGAATGCTAATTTTTTAGGCATTACTTGTGCTTGAAAACGTAAAAAACCAGGTCTCCCAATTCCTACATCAATAAGTGTATGTCTCCATAACTCATATGTCTCACGTGTCCAATGAGTCGCACTTTGCTCTACGGCTTGTACTATTCTAAACAACGCTTCTCCAGAATAATTTGTATGTTGCATATCTCTGATATATTGAGTGATTTTGTCTATAATTTGAAGTGTCACTTTACTGTATTTTATTAAATATGCTTGAATGAGATAGCTGACAATTAAGTCATCCATTCGATAACTATAATATGCTTTTTCGTTGACAAGTAATAACATATCCATGACTTCACGTCGAACTTTTCTAGCATCTTCTAAGTAAGATATAAACGTATCTGCACGTTGATCTGTAATAGAACCTTCTCGCTCATTGTATCCATATACTATAAAAGGAACTAGTTGGATATCCCTTGCCATTAAATAAGCACGAGTGACAAATGTATGTTCTTCACAAAATACTACATCTTCATCGAATCTTAGTGTATTAAATTTAGCTTTGAATAACTTGCCACCTGGTCCAATAGATTGAAGTATTTCTGGCGCTTCTGCTAAAGAAACTATTGCTTCACGATGAATGTCTTCGTGTGTTGGAATAACTTTCCAGTCGCCATTCAATCCTCTACCGATTTGCCCAATCACAATATCTAGATGCTCATTTTTTTCATAATATTGAATCATTTGATCCATTTTTCCAGGTAAAAATTGATCATCTGCATCTAAGAACATAAACGCATCGATATCATCTGACATTGCAGAAAGACCCATATTTCTACTTTTTGCCGCTCCTTGATTGTCTTGATGATAAACAATGAGATGTTTAACTTCTTTTTGCAATTCAGTTAACACTTGTTTTGTACGATCTGTTGATCCATCGTTAATACAAATAATTTCTACGTCATGTGTTGTATCAATCGATTTAACTGCTTTTCGAATTGTATTTTCAGCATTGTATACTGGAATAATAACCGCTAATTTCATTCTTTCACCAACTTTTCAATAAATTTCAATACGTTTTCTAAGCTTTTTTCACTATTATATTTATGCCAATTTTTAAATAATGGTTTTATTTCTTTTTCATTATATTTAATCTTAGTCACTAATTCATCTATATGTTTCACTTTATAAAATGTTGGAATATCGCGATAAAATTGATTCAATCCACGTACCTCTTCATACTCTTCTTCGTCAAATACATAAAATAATGTAGGCTTATTGAGTAAACTAGCTTCTATTGGTAGAGAGCTATAATCACTAATAATAATATCAGCCATCATTATTAGTTCTGATGTTGGCGCAATATGCTCACTATTAGGGATTGATGGATGAAGTTGATTAATGAGAGTATAGTTGGGTAATTGCTTTTCAAAATATACTTTATCAATTTGACGATTATCCATTTGATTTTCACGATAAGTAGGCACATATAATGCTAATTTATTAGGAATATTATAATATTTTTTTAACTTTTTTTGCTCCGTCTTAAGGTCTAGTTTAAAATATTTGGTTAATCGAGGTAGACCCAACTTAAGCATTTGAGTGCGCTTAGCGTCAAAAGCACTTTCAAAACATTTACTCATCTCTTCTCCACCGACTAAATAATAATCAGTAGCCTTATAAACGCTTTTATATTGTTGAACCATTTTTTTATTATTTAAATCTACTTGATGATCCGTTAAACCAAAATTTTTTAAAGCACCTGAAGCATGCCATGTTTGGATGATGGTCTGTCCTTTTTTCTTATGATACCCTCCGAGCATAAGATAATATGTATCAATCACAATCACTTTTGCTGTACTTATCGTCTTGATATGTCTCACTATATGATTATTTCCTGCAGGAACAAAAGATACATTTTTAAATTGCTTTAGCTTAGCCCATTCTTTTTCTTTAGCAATGACTGTTAATTCATAACCTTTCTGATTTAATTGCTCAATTATTGGCATAACGTCTTCGGGAAATGTCATTAAAATCGCAATATGATTCGATTTTAGTCGTTTAAATCTAAAAATTTGGTTTACGATAGTAATAAGTGTCATATAAATATTTTTTATCACTACTCTTGTCATCATTTAATCCCCTTACTCGTTAATAAAATAATTTATAAAGAAAGAGTAGGACAGAAATACATTGATTTTGTCTCTACTCCTTATCCTTTTCACATACATCTCTATCGACATCGTCGATATTTTATATTTATTCATGATATATATACTAAAGAGCTTGAAATGCAATCTAATACATTTCAGGCTCTCTACTAATAAATGTAAGTATTGATTTATCTAGCACACATTTTATAAGAAATCTGCAAAATGATCTCGATATCTACGATGTAATATAGACCCTAATACAAAGAATACTAAAATAATAATCATATTATAAAGAAGTAATCTCCAATGTTCAATAAAGTACCATTGATGGAATAAAATTGCTGCACGGTAAGACTCAGCTAAAAAGTATACAGGGTTAAATTTCATAATGTCATTAATTACGCTACTAATTCCAGTATCTTTTGGTATCCATAAAATAGGAGACATATAGAATAAAATTCTTAGTAATGCTTGCATAATCATCTGTGTGTCACGAACAATGATTCCAAGTGTTGAAGTAAAAAGTGCTACAGAAGCCACAAAGAAAAATGTTAGTGGTACGTAAATTAACAATTGTACAATATGGATAGACGGCATAATACCATTTCCCATACAAATTGCAATAATAAGTGCTAATAAGCCAATATGGCCATAAAATTTACTTGTTACGATATAAGTTGGAATAATTGATAAAGGAAAATTCATTTTCGCTACTTGGTTAAACTTCATAGATACTGATTTCGTACCTTCAAGAATACCTTGGTTAACAAAGAACCACATGCTAATTCCTACTAGTAACCATAAAATAAATGGAATGCCATGTATCGGTTGATTACTACGAATTCCCATACCGAAGACAAACCAATACACCATAATTTGAAGTGCTGGGTTAAGTAATTCCCAAGCCATACCTAAGTAATTATTTGTATTTGTTATTTTAATTTGAAATTGTGCAAGTCGTTGCACTAAATAAAAGTTTTTTATATGTTCTTTAAAAACAGTTCCTACTGCCGACATTGAAATAAACCACACTTTCAATTGTAAATTCATAATGGCTTTTAATTTCTTTAACTACTGATTAAAATCGTTTTATTATAAAATTTCTAAATCAACGTTTAAAATGATTCATATAAATCCATTATATATTTACGCAACTTATTCGTCGAAAATTTTATTAGGATAGACTTAATTCAGAAAAGAAAGTAAAATTAATATATTGTTTACAAAAAAGATACAAAATCTCATATACACTTTACACTAGGTTAATAAATTTAACAACTATTGAGTGATGTATTATAATCTATATAATAAATCATAAGAAAGGAAAAATCATGAGCGTATCTGTTAACATAAATCATGTGACAAAAGAATATCGAATATATCGCAATAATAAAGAACGTATCAAAGATGCGTTAATTCCTAAAAATAAAAACAAAACCTTCTTTGCTTTAAATGATGTGTCTATTACTGCTTATGAAGGTGATGTGATTGGTTTAGTAGGTATAAATGGTTCAGGAAAATCCACGTTAAGCAATATGATTGGTGGTTCATTATCTCCAAGTTCTGGAAATATAGATCGTCATGGTGAAGTAAGTGTCATCGCCATTAATGCCGGTTTAAATGGGAAACTGACGGGCATTGAAAATATTGAATTTAAAATGCTTTGTATGGGGTTTAAAAAGAAAGAAATTAAAAGACTTATGCCTCAAGTTATTGAATTTAGTGAGCTTGGCGAATTCATTTATCAACCTGTTAAAAACTATTCAAGCGGTATGCGTGCGAAACTTGGTTTCTCTATCAATGTAACGATTAATCCTGACATTTTAGTTATCGATGAAGCACTATCTGTTGGCGATCAAACATTTACTCAAAAATGTTTAGATAAAATATATGAGTTTAAAGAAGCAAATAAAACGATTTTCTTTGTAAGTCATAATATCAGACAAGTGCGTGAATTCTGTACTAAAATCGCTTGGATTGAAGGTGGAAAGCTAAAAGAATTTGGTGAATTAGATACAGTGTTACCTAAATATGAGCAATTTTTAAAAGATTTTAAGAAAAAATCTAAAAAAGATCAAAAAGCATTTAGACAACAACTTGATGAAAAACGGTTTGTTGTAAAGTAAAAGAGGTAGAGACCTAAGCGATTCATAGGCTTAAGTCTCATCCTCTTTTATTTTTTCTTCTTATTCTGCAATTTCCAAACTTTAAACATAAATTTAGGAATACTTTTTATACGACCTATTCGCTTCCAGTCAATAAGTAATCGGTAGACCCATTCAATATTTAAATTCCTAAAAAGACGGGGCGCTCTTTTTTTAGTACCACTAAACACTTCTAACGAGCCACCTACCCCCATCATTACTGTATGCTTAAAATTACTTTCATTTTTTTGAATCCATTCTTCTTGTTTTGGAAAGCCCATTCCAACAAATAAATAGTCAGGATTGAAACGTTGAATTCTTTTCACTACAGTTTCATCTGACAGATCAATATACCCATGATGATACTCAAAAGTAACATTAGGATATTTCTGTTGTAATTTATGTTGTGCTTGCGCAACAATTTCATTTTTTGATCCTAACAAGTATACCTTTTGACTTTGCTCGTGTGCAAATTTAATACATTCTTCCATAAGTTCAATACCTGGTACACGTCGCTTTAATGGTTGTTTTAATCTATTAGAAGCTTTAACTACACCTGTACCATCCGCAATGATATAACTTGCACTATTTATAAGCTTTCTATAGGTTACATGTTCAGAAGCATACACTACGATTTCAGGATTAGCAGTTACAATAAACAAGTTATCATTTGTATTATTTTCAAAAAAATGTTTAATATTTTCAACCATATCCAACATTGTCACATTATCGAATTGTACGCCTAATACATCTACTTTATC
>NZ_KV827232.1:0-44340 GCF_001836075.1 Staphylococcus sp. HMSC035D11 | reverse complement strand
TTTTTTTTCTTTTTTGAACTATACATTTACGTTAACTCCCTGCTTTCTTACCCTCTTTATATGTTGTAATGAATTTATAATAACCTCAACTTATTCATCATATATTATTTTTATCATTGTATTCAAAAATACGTCTAAAGTCTAAAGGTCCAGTTTATATTAATGATTTATAATAGAAGTCATACTATTAACGTGAGGTTGATTATGGATTATTTGCAACAATTTTTAACTACGACTGTTATCTTAAATATTTATTTAGTCATTATTATAGCAATATCTTATATAATTATTCATCAAAATCGACATTGTTCTTTTAGTCAATATTTAGATATTTACTTAAATTATATTCCAGTACTGACTCATGAAATGGGTCACATTCTATTTAATAAGTTAAGTGGGGGGCATGCTAAAGATCTTGTCATTGTTGTACGCCCTAGTGAACGTAAAGAAACGTTACAACAAGGCTATGCAATAACACAATCTAAATCAGTTACTGGACAATGTATTACGACATTAGGTGGATATGTTATGCCACCAATCATGTTAATGATAGGTTTTTGGACCATTCATTTTAACTATCCAAGCTTATTTTTAATCTTATATAGTTTGATATTTATGTATTACCTTATTTTAACATCTCGAAAATTGTCTCCCATTATCGTTTTAATCATTTTAATTTCATTATTGTATTTTTTATTGCAAGACAATAATCAATTTATGATTTTTTATATCGTAGTCCTCCTATGCCATCTTATCTTAGGTGTCCTATTAGGAGAAGTTTTGCAATCTAGTTGGACAATTATATTATTGACTTTCCAAAGAGTAAAAACACATTGGGATGGTAATACTTTAGCTGAATTGACACATTTACCAACATTATTTTATAGTCTATTTTGGATTATGATTAACGGTTTCTCTTTATATTTAATATACAAATTTATGATTTAAAAACGGCTCATCATATTCAAGTTGAATAGATGACGGTTTGTTTAATTTTTCTCTACAAATATATTCATTGCATTATCATAACTTAGAATCGTCATAGTTGTATTATTATTTATAATCATGACTTTATTGGTTTTATCTTTGGATACTATTTCAATGTTATCTCCAATTGAAATATGCTTACTGGATAGATAAACAAGTAAATCCGTTCTATCGCGAACACGTTTAATGTTTACTATGTCTCCTTCATCATATTCAAGTAATGAGTCATTATACTTTTCTTTATAAATATAATTTCTTGGAATAACTCCTCCATGCGGACAAGTTTCAGGATAATTTAACAGTTTATCTATCCTTTCTAAAAATAAGTCAGAAATTTTATGCTCTAAAATTTCCGCTTCTTGATGTACTTCTTCCCAATTATAATTTAACACTTCAATTAAAAATTGTTCTAATAAACGATGTCTTTTTATAATATCGAGTGTATGAGAGAGACCTTCTTTAGAGAGTTTTACCCCTTTATAATGTTTAGTTTCAACAAATCCAGCTTTTTCTAAACGATTTACCATTTCACTTACAGAAGGTGGTTTTATATCTAAATATTGAGATAGTATTTTATTTGAAACAAAAGCGCTATCACCACCATTAGTTAGAATTGCTTTGAGATAATCCTCTTTTTCTTCAGTTAACATGATTTCACCTCATAAACAGTTTCATCTTATTGTATCACGAATGGTTGAGTAATGTAGTTGTCTTCTATCATCTTACAATAAGAGGAATACATCTTAAATTTCAATTTTAAACCTTCCATTTATACTAAAAAAACCTAAGACATAGCGAGTTGTCTTAGGTTTAGTATTAATCATTATTGAATTATTAAATTAATCAGTTAAACTGTCTACAATAACCATTTCATCATAGTTAATTGCCTCACGTAATTTTAAAGCTGTCGCTTCTGTAATCTCTTCATCACTAATAAGTTCAGTTAAAATACGACGTTGCTCTCTTAAAGCATTCAACTTAATTTTAGTAATTGAATCTTCAGAACGTGTGTTAAAGAAGTTAGATGGTGATAAGTTGTCTATTCTCATTAAATATCCATCACATATCATACCCACTTCTAATTTATTATCTTCATTTGCCTCTTTAACAAGTCGGCTTACAACATTATAATGGACTCTTTTATTGATTTTAGAAAGTTCCATTAAGTTTTCAGTAACACTTAATGATGAAGCTGCATTTGTACGTGTACGAATATGACGTTTCAAAAGTAATCCTCTAATTCCAACAATAATACGACGACTGAGTGAAGCTTGTCTATAAACTTGTGTACGTTCAGCAAATCGCATATAGTTTTCTAACATGCTTTCCGTAATTTCGCCTTCATCTGCTAATTTTTCAAGCGTTTTTGTTTCTACGTTAAAAGCAATTCGTTGTAAACGTTCCAGCTCTTTTGAATTCTCGTCATCTTTTTCTACTGATTTTAGGAAAGTTAATTTATCATGATATTCTTTAATAACATTTCCATATCGATAGCTTGTTTCAAATGAGGAACGTTTGTTTAAATAATCAATCACGTGTTCTAAAATATAAATTCTTGCTTCTTTAAAATTCATACTTCCTATTTTAGGTTGAGGTGCATTTTTCGTAACAAAAGGTAAAATGATTTGTGCAATCACTAAGCTTAAGATAACCATACCTGAAGAAATAAAGAGTAAGTCATTACGATACTTAAATGACTCATGATTTTCTAAATAGTAAGGTAACGTTAATGCGATTGCGAGTGAAATTGTTCCATGAACACCACAAAAAGTCATAATTAACGCATACATACTTCGTTTAGGGGGTTTCTCTTTCGTATTTGTTCCATCATCATTCATTAATTTTTGGAATGGACTGACTGATAGATAAAATAAAGGATATAGTACATAAACCCAAATAAATCTAAATACATATACAGCCAATGCTACTAATAAAGTAATTCCTATTAAGAAAAGTAAGTTATGTGGTTCACTTTTAATAATTTTTACAATGACTTCCGGCACTAAGAAGCCAAGTATTGAGAATACAAAACCATTTAACGCATAGCCTAAAATATTCCACGTATGGTTATAACTTAGTTGAAGGCGTGTACGTGTTTGAGCAATACGGTCACGTTCAAAACCATGAACAAGTCCAGCCACTACAGCAGCAATAATACCTGAAGCATGGAATAGTTCTGCCACAAGATAGGTTACAAATGGTGTTAACAATTGAAGAAATACAAACATATTAATATTTTCAATACCACGTCGTGTTAATGTTAGACGGAATCGAACAAGTAATATACCGATTAACAATCCTACAATGGCCCCTCCGATTGAAGCAATTAAGAATTGTTGAATCGCTTCAAATAATGAGAAAGCGCCAGTAACAAGTACCCCTACTGCTATTTTAAATGAAATGATACCTGCAGCATCATTTAATAAAGACTCACCTTCTAAAATCGTCATTGCACCTTTTGGTAATACTTTACCTTGTGTAATAGCTTGCACTGCCGGAGCATCGGTAGGACAGAGAATTGCGGCAATCGCAAACGCTGCACCAATTGGTAAATCTGGCCATACTAAGTGAATAAATAACCCTACACCTATGACGGTAGTAATTACTAAACCTAATGCCATTAACATGACAGGTTTAATATATCTTCGTAAATGTACCCTAGATACATTAACACCTTCAACAAATAATAAAGGTGCAATGGTAGCTAGCATAAAGAGTTCAGAATCAAAATTGAATTCAACTGGTACAGGCAATATAAAGAGGATCATTCCTAATATGATTTGAATAAATGCAAGAGGTACTTTAGGAATAAAAGTATGAACAAAGGAGCTTACAATAACAACAGCTAGAAATATGAGAATCGTTTCAAATATTTCCAAACTTTCACCCCATTATTTCATATTTAATTTGAGATATAAGATACATTATCATCTTATTTATTTTAAACGTATGTAGTTATTATCTACCGTTCTTATGCTCTCAATTTAATATCAATTTTATCATTAAAATATATTCAGATTAACTAACTTGCACTTTCAAAATAATTCACTTAAAAACTATTAAGATATGCAATTATTCTTCTAAATCTTCAATATTTTTATCACCATGTTGTTTTCTTTCTTCAGCTCTATAGTTTTTAATATCATAATACAGTTTTTCTCGTTGTTCTTCTCTTTTTTTAGCACGACTTTTTAACTCATCTGTTGTATTAAATTCTTTTGAACTTAATAAAATGGAAGATTGTCTTGGTGCATCATCTTTTCTATACATGTATGCTCCAGTTCGATAAGCTGCTCTAGCAACAAGGTGCATACCAACAGCAGATGTTAAATTAATAAAGACAATGGATAATAATAAACGAACACTAAAGAGACCTTGCGCCGTCGTAAAGTATATTAATACCCCGATTAAAGTAAGTAATACAGAAAGCGTTGAGCTTTTCGTAGAAGCATGACTTCGTAAAAAAACATCTTGAAATTTTACAATGCCTATTGCACTAATTACTGCAATAATACTTCCTAGAAAAATAAGAATAGACGCAATCAACTCAGTGACGCTTTTTATGAGTTCCATTGAATACCCGACCTCCTCCAATAAATCTAGAAATAGATACAGAGCTTACAAATGAAATGATCGCAATTAACATAATTGAATCTAAGTACGCATCAGTATCATAAATCACGCTAACTACTCCAACAATGCACATAATGACGGCACTAGCTGCATCAAATGCTACGACTCTGTCTGCTGTTGTAGGACCTTTAATCAAACGAAACAATCCAATAATAAATGCAATACCAAATAATATTAAAGCTCCTGTACTAAAAAAGTTAGTCATCGCTTGGATCATCGTGACACCTCCATAATTAAACGTTCATATTGTTTAATACTTTTTAACAAATTAGCTTTTTCATTTTCAGAAATGTCTATACTATGAATAAAAAATTTATTGGTTAATTTTGAAATTCTAATCACTGTCGATCCAGGCGTAATAATAATTAAAATGGTTAAAAATGTAATGGCCCAATCACTTTTTAACTCTGTTTCATATGTGAGAAGACCAGGATTCATATCTTTTGTTTTAAATAAAATGTATTTAATGATACTAAGACTTGAAGTAATTAACTGATACAAATATATACCTAAAAACTTAATAGCTACCCATATTTTTACTAAATAAAATTCTTGACCAAAGAATCGGTGCAGTATATAAATCACAATTAATCCTATAAGATAGCCAGATACAAAGGTAGAGAATAAAAAAGAACCTTGGTCTTGAAAGAGTACCCATAGAAAAGCAATTAAGATATTCAATACAATTTGTCTCATTTATTCTCCTCCTTTAAATGTGGATTAACTAAGTGATGAAAGTAAGCATCATTTGTATTTAACTCTGTTGCATTTTTAGTAACATTCATAACAATTGGTGCTGCAAGACCCATAACTACTACAGCTACAGTTAATATGCCAATCATACCTTTTCGATGAGCAGGCAATGGATTGTAATCAACTTGCTCGCCATCTGCATCTCCAAAGTACATAATAAATAGTATTCTAAATAGACTATACATTGCTAAAAGACTTGTTAAAATCATGAGTGCTAATCCGATATAATTACCATTTTGAACCGCACCTTGGAAAATAAGCACTTTACCAGGGAATCCACTAAAAGGAGGAACCCCGCCAATCGCGAAAATCATAACGATAAATGCTACGCCAAAGAAAGGCTCTCTCTTTGCCAAACCATATAAATACTTATATTCTCTATAACCAGACATATAAACTAAACTACCAATAATAAAGAATAATAATGTTTTTACTACAATATCGTTTGTTAGATAAAAAATAGCACCATGAATTCCAGCAAATGTATTTGATCCTAAGCCTAAAATAATAAAACCAATTGATAAAATAACTTGATATGCTGCAATTTTCTTTATGTCTTTAAATGCAATGACTCCAAAAGCACCAATAATCATTGTAATACAAGACATAAATACAAGTATTGGGTGTGTAATATTTGGATGTTGATCAAATAATAAAGTGAAGAAACGAATTAAAGCATATGCTCCCACTTTCGTCATTAAAGCTGCAAATAAAGCTGCGAGCTCAGTATTTAATACTGCATAAGCTTTAGGTAACCACATAAATAACACTAACGATGCTTTTGAACCAAATGCAATCATAAATACAATTGCAATGACAACCACCATTTCATTATTGTGAATATCATCTAAGCGTAAGGCAACTTGAGAAAAGTTTAATGTTCCTACTAATTTGTAAAGTAAGCCAATACCTAATAAAAATAACCAAGACCCAATAATATTTAAAACAACATAGACAATGGCTGCTCTTAATTGTTCTATTGATTGTCCTAATGTTACAAGCACAAATGATGCAAGTAACATAATTTCGAACATCACATAGAGGTTAAATAAATCAGAAGTTAAAAAAGCACCAATCACACCGGTAGTTAAAAATAAAATAAATGTTGGTAAATAATAGCGATTCACACGTTTTTCAGCAGATCCAAATCCATACGCCATAATTAAAGTCACTACAAAAGAAGCGACTGTTACCATGAGTAAACTTAAAGTATCACCTAAAAATTGAATACCAAAAGGTGCTTTCCAACCACCAAAATCTAAAGTGATTGGTTTATGATTCATCACATAAATCAATAAAGCTAGCGAAATAAGCGTATTAACCGTCATTGTTCCAATATATAAAATCTTCGAAACTCTATTTTTATTCTTCGTAAATACAAGTAATAATGCACAAAGAAGTGGTAAGAGAATCGGAAGGATTAATAAGTTACTGTTCATCATCTTCATCCTCCCTAAGCACATCAATTTCTGATTCTTTTGTAACACGATATGTTCGATAAACTAATACAAGTAAGAAAGCTGTCATACCAAATCCAATAACAATTGCAGTTAAAACAAGTGCTTGCAATAATGGATCGACATAGTTGGTATTTGAACCACGAATAAGCGGTTCTGTTACGTGGTCACTATAGTGACCCATACTCATAATAATCAAATTACCCGCATGCGTATAAATCGAAATCCCTACAATAATACGAATTAAATTTAAAGATAATATCATGTATGTCGCTAAGAATACGAGAAATCCTATAATTAGTAATAAAATAAGATTCATGATTTACCTCCACTCAATGCCAACATAATTGTGACAATCACACCCACTACTGAAAGTACTATGCCTAATTCGAAAATCGTCACTGTAGTAATATGCATTTCATTAAATATTGGTAAATGAAGTGTAAATTCACTTTGATATAAAAATGATTTGCCAAAAAAGGTAGGCGCAATAGCTGTGATTAAAGAAATAAGCGCTCCAATAATCATTAATTTTCTAAAGTCGATAGGTAAACTATCCAATACTTTTTTTACGTCGAAAGCTAAAAACATCAAGATAAAAGCTGAGCTAAAGACGAGACCACCAATAAATCCTCCTCCTGGATTATTATGACCCGCTAAATAAATGTAGAAACCAAAAGTAAGTAAAATGAATACAACAATTTTAGTTACTGTTTTTAAGACTACGTCATTTTCTTTCATCTTGACCCCTCCGATCTTTGTAATTTAATAATGTATAAATACCTAAACCAGCAATAATTAATACCAAGCCTTCAAACATAGTATCAAGTGCTCTAAAATCACCTAAA
Source organism: Staphylococcus sp. HMSC035D11 (assembly GCF_001836075.1). NCBI lineage: Bacteria > Bacillati > Bacillota > Bacilli > Caryophanales > Staphylococcaceae > Staphylococcus > Staphylococcus sp. HMSC035D11. The sequence continues at coordinate 36,662 of NZ_KV827232.1, read as the reverse complement.
ATGGCATTCACAATATTTTTACCACCTGTGAGTTCTTTTGCATTCATATAATATTTAGAAATAGTTTCTAAACCATCACCTTGTTGTGCCATAAATACAAGTGTTACCACTGCGCCTGCAAAAATGAATGCTACAACAATTTTCATCATTTCTTTTTTCTTATCTGCTTTCTTACGAGAAATATTTGGTAAGCGTGAAAAACTAACAATGAATAATATTGTAGTCATCGTCTCTACTACAAGTTGTGTTAAAGCTAAATCAGGTGCCCTCATGATTAAATAAAATAATGCAACTGAATAGCCAATAATTCCATTTAATATTACCATCGTTAAACGTTGTCTTATAAAGACAAGTGCTATACCAACAACACTGATTGAAATCGCAAGCAGCACTTCTAAAGGCCCAAAGTCAGTAACATGCATTAGATGTAGTTTAGGAAACCCTACTCTTAAAAAGCCATACGCTACAAATAGTGAAAACACTAAAAGCGTAATCACATTGTAGTAATTTAATCGGTTCGTCATTACACCACGAATACTACAACCAGCATAATGTTCAAATATGCTATAAGCTTTACGATAGGAATTTGTAATCGATGCTGTTTTGATTAAGCGGTGCGTTAACACTTTCCAATTTACTTTTGTTGCTAAAATAATTCCTAAAATAATAACAATGATACTAAAAATAAGCGGTAAATTAATACCATGCCACTGGGATACATGTGGTGCCATCTTATCAACTTGGATACCTAAGTTTGTGACATTTCTTAATGCAGGTAAAACAATCGGATGCGTAAAGGTATTTGGGATAAAGAAGATAACAGGTAGCATCACAGCAAAGATCATTGCTGGTAAACTGAACAACCACGGCTCATGAATATGCTTTTTAGGAACTTCTTTTTCATTAAATTCTCCCCAATATGTTTCTTTTAGCATGTAAACTGCATAGACAAACGTGAATATACTTGCAATCACGCCTAATGCCACAATTATAATGGTTAAAGTTAAACTAAATTGCTCTAATTCAATAGATTTAACTAAAGAATCAAAAAACATTTCTTTACTTAAAAAACCATTTAAAAATGGTACTCCCGCCATTGATAATGCTGCAAGCGTCATACTCACGTGCATTTTAGGAAAGAATTTTCTCATACCATTTAATTTTTTAATATCTCTTGTGCCCGCTTCATGATCAATAATACCTACGCCCATAAATAACGTACATTTAAATAACGCATGATTCATGACATGGAACAACCCTGCAAATAAAACTAATGTGTAAATTTTAGCCATTGGTCCACTTGGATGCTGCGCAATACCTCCACCTAAACCAACCATTGTCATAATCATCCCAAGTTGACTAACTGTAGAATAGGCAAGAATTCCTTTCAAATCATATTGTCTTAAAGCTGTAAGAGATCCAAACATCATTGTGATTAATCCTACAAAAGTAACAATATAAATATAACTATTACTTAAGCCTAATACAGGTGTGAATCTAAATAGTAAAAATATACCTGCTTTAACCATTGTTGCTGAATGTAGATAGGCACTTACAGGGGTTGGCGCAGCCATAGCTTTAGGTAACCAAATATGAAATGGAAATTGAGCTGATTTTGTGAAAGCTCCAATAAGCATCATAATGATCATTGGAATAAATAAAGGTTGCTCACTAATATGATGACTTTGCGATAAAATTTCAGTAATTGTATTCGTACCTGTCATTATGTACAACATAATAAAACCTGTTAATAATGCTAAGCCGCCAAATACCGTAATCATAAATGACTGTATTGCACCTAGCTGACTATTTGCATTACTATACCAATACGAAATAAGTAAGAAAGATGAAACACTTGTGAGTTCCCAGAAGATATACATAAGAATGGTATTATTAGATATTACTATACCTAACATACTAAACATAAATAAAAGTAAGTATATGAAAAATCTAGGTAAGTTATCACCATTAGGCGTTAAATATTGAGTAGCGTAAAAGAAAACAGCTATCCCTATAATAGAAATAATTAAAGCAAACATTAATCCAAGTCCATCTAGTCTTAAATCTAAATTCAAATCGATAGCTGGCATCCAAGCTAGTTTAAAAGAAATCACTTTCTGATGAAGTACACTAGGAATTTGAGATAAGAAATAAACAGAAGCAATTACTGGAGCAAATAGGGAAATATATCCCGCATAGCGTCTTAGAGGTCTAATAAATAAAGTGATTAGAACCATACCTATGATTAGTAAAAGTGCCCCTAGTAAATAAATTAAACTCATCAAAACCCTCCTTTTTATAAATTCAAAGCAATAATTGTATGATGATCTTCTTTAGGTGACAAACCAATAAATTTCAAAGTTTCATGCGTAGTCTGGTGTCCTAAATATTTTTGAATAATCGCAATAGAAATACCCGATTTATAAGCATGATATGCAAAAGTTTTACGTAGAGTAGTTAAACCAATATGTAAAAGGCCTAATTCTTTAGCTGCGTGGTGAATAATTCGATAAGCTTGCTGACGTGAAAGTTCTTTATGTGTACGAAGAGACTGAAATAAAAGATGATCATCTTTCAACTGATTTTCATAGATATATGTATCAATTTCATTTCTTAAATCAGAAGGAATCATAATTTTGATAAATGGGGCACTTTGTTGAATCCAAGCTGTCTTTATTTCTTTATTTTCTTTATTCTTTATATCTTCAACTTTAAGATGTAATAAGTCAGTAAGTCGCATACCTGTATGTATAGCCAGTTTAAATAAAAGATAATCTCTGTCTGATTTCATTTGTAACACGTGATACATCTTCTTAATATCATTCTTTTTCTTAATAGGTTCTACATAATTCATTTATCCACCTCAAAAAAGTTTCTTATTTAATGATATATCATATTTTAGTAACATTAAAATATTTCGCTCAATTATTTTTGACTTCAAGTTACTTTTTTTAAAAATATTTTCGATATATAAAGTGTAAGGAGGTGAAAGTAAGATGAACGAAATTACTCAGTTATCTGTTATTTGTACTCACGTTACACATGATACAAATGGAAAAGCTAAAGAAATTAAACGTCGATTTAATAACATTAATACACGTGCTTCTGAAGCAGACATCAAATCATTTGTAACAACAATTTCAAATTTGATTGAAGAATCTTTCGATAAAGTTGAAGTTGTAAAAACTCAAGGATTAGTTTAATGAATGATTTTATTAAAAAGGAGGTATGAACAATGTCAAAAACGTTAGAACTTATATTTAAGACAAATCTAAACAAAACAGCTAAGTTACAATTACCACAAATTTCAGCAACAATAACAGAAGCTAATGTACAATCAGCAATGGAAAATATCATTAAGTTAGATGTTTTAAGATTTACCAGTGGCGCTCCAAGTAAAGTCGCTTCAGCTCAGATTGTAGATAAAACAACAACTGTTTTATTTGAATTAAATTAATTGACATAGTAGACGTAAGTTACAATATCAAATTTTACTTCACGTCTTCTAAACAGTAGATTGAGAATGGATGAAGAGTTCTAAAAGAATTCTATCCGTTCTCTTTTTTAGTATAGAATTTTTTTATAAATTTACGTATAATAATCATATTTGATAGTAAAAATAATGGAGGAATTAAGTTTGCTTTTTCTATTTGTACTTGGAATTATTGCTGGTATGATGGTGCCTATTCAAACATCGATTAATTCTAGATTAGGTCGATTTACAGAATCATCTTTTTATGCCTCTACGATTTCTTTTTTTGTAGGCACTCTATTTTTATTAATACTTAATATCATTTTTAATATCCAAATGTTCTCAAGCTCATTTTATGCTGGTCACTCTATTGATTATCATTGGTGGGTTGGTGGCTTGCTTGGTGTATGGTTCTTAACAGGTAACTTATTACTTCTTCCAAGATTAGGTGCAGCACTTACGGTTGTGATGACAGTTGCTGGTCAAATCATAATGGGTGTTATTATTGATACATTGGGATTACTTGGAGCCAATCAAACATCTTTTACTTTTTTAAAAGGTGTGGGAATTATTGTTTTATTATTCGGAATTCTTCTTATGAATCATATACCTAAAAATAAACTTAAAGATAAAAGAAATATCTCACTTTATATTTGGTTGTTCATTGGCTTTATTTTCGGATTTGCGCCTCCACTACAAACTACAATCAATAGCGGACTTTCAAAGCAAATGCATTCTTCTTTATTCGCTGCACTAGTTTCTTTTACTGTTGGAACTATTGCGTTATTTATTCTAACAATCATATTTAATAGAAGTTTAAAAATTAAACTATCACAACATCATTTCGGTCGTATTAAACCGCTCTATTTTATTGGTGGAATTTTAGGTGTCGTATTCGTTACATCTAATATTATATTAATGCCCTATTTAGGTGCTGCTCTTACAACTATTGTCGCAATGCTTGGTCAAATGATAATGGGCGTCATTATTGATCACTTTGGCATTGGTGTACCTAAAAATGAAATGACTTTCCGTAAATTTATAGGATTAATCGCTATAGCAATTGGTATTGTTTTATTACGTTTATTTTAATGGCTAATAAAATTAAACTTTTATCTAAATCTTCGTCTTCTTAATGAAATAATTGAGAAGACTTTTTTGATGTCATCATTTAATTATGTTGTATTTAGCTCTAAACTTGTATAATAAATGCATATTAATGTTTAGAGGTGATTATATTTGAAAAAGTTTTTATCCCCTTTACCAATACTGGTAACCCTCCTCCTTCTCCTTATTATTTCGTTTGGATTTTATATTTATTCTAAGATTCCTAAAACTACTCATTTAAGCAAAATAGAAACGATGACTGTAAAACCACATTACTCTCTTTCTTTTCAAGGCGTTCAGCAAGCTAAACAAAGTTATACACTTTATTATGAGCCCTCATTAGGTATTAGTTCAGATATTCTAGTAAAAAATAACGAAACGATATCTAAAGATACACCCATATTTAAATATTATAATCCACACATTGAAAAACATATTCTTGCAAAAAAGAATCTTTTATCTTCAATACAACACTCAAATAAAATATCCTCCGATAACTTCAACCAACAAGTTCAATTATCTAATGATATACTCAACTTACAGCAACAACTTCAAACACGTATTTATGCTCCTATTAAAGGTCGAGTCACTGTACTTCACCCTTTCCCTTCAAAATCTCATACTGAAATTATGCAAATTAATAGTGATGAACGAATCATTCGTGCTAAAATCAATGAATCTCAACTCAAACAGCTTAAAAATAATCAACTTGTTCAAGTTTCTATTAAAAATACTAGGCAATTTGAAGGAAAAATTTTATCTATTTCTTCTATTCCTTATAAAACTGAGACATCTTCCTCTTTTTATAACGTAGATATTTCTACAGATCCTTCCTACCCTATTGGATACCATTTTAATCTTCACTTAGGAACAACAGAATATGAATTACCCAATAAAGTCATTTACAATAAAAATTATGTTCTAGTTATACATAATAAAAAAATTATAAAAAGAAACATTAAATATATTAAAAGTAAAAAAAGTGGGTATATTATGGTATCCAATGGATTAAATATTGGTGATAAAATTATTACGCATCCTTCTACATCTTTATTAGAAAGCACCGAATAATCTTTTATTTTAGTATATTAAACTTTAATTTTATAATATGGAGTATCATAATAATTGTTCTTAATTAAATCTTTTATAAAATTTGCTTATTTTTATAAACAAAGTATTAATTAATCAAAATATTGTTTTATTAAGTGCATTTTCGTTTACTTTCTAATTTTATTTAGTTATAATTAACTAAATAAAATAGAATTAAATTAATTTATTTAATCTAAATTATTAATAGCTTTTTTAAACTAATAGTTGACGTTATATATAGATAAATTTAACGGATGCATAAAAAATAGAAAGAATATTAGTTGGGGAGGTCTTAAAATGGCTATTTCAAAAATTAATGACTGCTTTGAATTATTAGCAATGATTACTTATGCAGATAAATTAAAAAGCATTATTAAAAAAGAATTTTCAATTAGCTTTGAAGAATTTGCTGTTTTAACTTATATTAGTCAAAGTAAAGAAGAAGAATATTATTTAAAAGATATTATTAATCACTTAAACTACAAGCAACCTCAAGTAGTAAAAGCAGTGAAAAATTTATCTCAAGAAGATTACTTCGATAAAAAACGTAATGAGCATGATGAAAGAACAGTATTGATTCTTGTAAATGCAACGCAACGTACAAAAATTGATGAATTACTTAATAGAGTTAACAAACGAATCGAAGAAGCTAATAAAGAAACAGAATTATAATAGTAAACCCTAAAGAGACTAGAACTTTAAAAAACCTAGAATAATAGCCCGTAGATAACATTCGTCTACGGGCCTCTTTTATAGCCATAATTCATATTATATGATGTTGTTTTCTGTAGAATAACTTCATTCTAATATTTATAAACATTGTTTAATAATTTTTTTATATCTAGAACCCCACCCTTTAGGTTGTTCTGTTTCCTTAGATATTCTATTGTAGATAATTTTGACTCTATGCTTATAATTTTATATCAATAAATTTGTAGTATGAGATGCATCATTTTTTTCTACAAAATTTAAATATAATGTTAAAAATTTCTCTTCTTCTTCTATATGAGGTGCATGCCCTGAGTCATTAAATAAAACATAATTTATATTTTTAAATTGATTTTCAAATTGTTGATTCTCTTTATTGATAATAATTGGGTCATAACGTCCTTCTACTATCATAGTTGGAACATTGATATCATGTGTGACTGTATTTGATTGATTCTCTGTATCTAATAAGGCTCTTGATGCTACTGCACTATCTTCATCGTCTTGTTTACTATATAAACGTTGACGTTGAAACCACTTCATTGCAACGTCACTTTTTTTGTAAATATATGGAAATAATATAAGTAACGCTTCAGATTTATTAAACCCCGCTACTTTATCTTGGTGCTCAATCATTAATTTTGTAAAACCATGGACAATATCTTCAGATTTAGAAGATATAATTGTTAAAGATCGCACTTTCTCTTTATATTTTTCGGTAAAAGCTTGTGCAATAATTCCACCCATATCATGTCCTAATAAATGTGCGCTTTTAATACCTAATTGTTGCATTAACATAATTAAATCTTTAATGTGATCATTTAAGTTATAACTCGTAGGATGTGTAGATTTCCCATGACCTCTCACATCGTAAACAATGACTCTATAGTGTTTTTTCAACTCTTTTTTTAATGAGTAAAACCCAGCTAAATTACCATCTAAACCATGAATTAAAATAACGGGAATGCCTGTACCTGCATCTTGATAAGCTATCTTTATTTGATTAGACGTTTCAATTTTTTTCATATCGGCACCTCCCTTAGTATTTACTATACCCACTAAAACATATTTAACGCTATAAACATGTATACAATTAATTATTTTTTTATTTTAAAATTTTTATATAATTTAAATAAAAAAACTCAACCCTATTAATCAGGGTTGAGTTAAAATCATATATTTTATTAAATACTTCTTCTAGATGATAATCGTATAGTATATGTAACAATTAGTACGACGATAATAATCCAAATGATAAGTGAAACAGTTTGAGCGACATTTGAATTTACAATAACAGCATCAATCGTCTTTTGAGAGAATAATAAACCTACTGCTGTATATTCTAATCTTTTAAAAATAACCCCGCATAAACTCATTATAAGTCCCATAAAGAAAATAAATTGATGACTATACATAGTAATAGGAACAATGCCTATAGTGAGATTAAATGCACGCATAATAATAAGAATTAAAGCAATAATTGCAATCATATAGCCTATGATTATCTCTGTGCGATTACTATATAAATATTTTTTTCGAGCAATTTGTATATGAATAAAAATAGTAATCGGGAAAATAACAATACAATAAAACAAAGATAATATAGTTGCAGCTTGGAATGGAACGTATTGCTTATCATATAAATATGAAATTAAAATAAAATTGATAATAAAAAATATAATAGGATTCAATTGTAAACCAAATAAATTTCGTTGAATAATTAGGATAATTTGAGCCGTTGATTTCCCTCTAAAATCAAGATAATCTTGCTTTTTTTCTTCAGATTTTTTAAAGTCATTACGTATATTTTCTTTAATGTCATCGATAAGTTTAGGGGGCATGGCTTTATGAGTAAAATAATCATTCACATTTTCAAGTAATACTTTATCGTTTGATCGCATATGTTGCTCCTTTATCAAATGTAAGTTTTAAAATACATTCAATTTATTCATTTCAACATTTTATCATAGATTTCAATTGATTTCTTTTCATAAAAAGAAGTAGGATAACGAATCCCAGATTGAATTCGTTATCCTACTTCTATATATTTCATTACCTTTTAAATGAAATGGATTATACGTCACTTTAACTAACTACTTCATTACATTATTTATTAATATCAATACGATATAATTTTAATACTTTGTCTTTAGGTGAGCTTGAACCAAATTGATAGCTTGTTTTACCGTTTTGAATATAAGCAAAATTGCCACTTACACTATTATATTGAACACGTTTAATGGCTTTTTTACCTACGCTTTGTGCTACTTTTTGATAAGTTGGACCATTGGCTTGATTATAAGTCATTGATACTCTAGTCACATAACCAGTATTTTTTTTACCGATGGCAGTAACAACTAATACGCCTTTATTTGTATGGAATTCATAATATTTTTCTTGATTATTTGGATTATATGAATAAATAGGTGTGCCATAGTGATTAATAACATTTTTAATTGATTCACCTATTGTCACATTTTCTAATGTTTTTTGACCTTGAGTTAATTGTTGTACAGTCTGAATCGAATTACCACTAGCTGCTTCAGCATGATTATAGCCTACTCCTGTCATTACTAGTCCTGAAACTAATAGGGCTGTTGCTAACTTTTTCATAAGCACTCACTCCTTTTTCTTTTATGCTTAATTACAGTATACCCTATCCATTACAAAAATAACAGAAATATTACAAAAACATTACAAAATATTTCTTTTTTATAATCCATTCATTTTGGTAAATAATATTATTTAGTGTTGAGGCATATGTTTTTTTATAAAAGGTGTCACATCATGGATAAACTTCTCTTGTTCTTCTTCAAAAGGATACATGCTTGACTTCGAATACACTTCAAAATGTACATTTCCTATTAAATCTGCTACTTCTTTAGATTCAAGAGATGTTATTCTTTCTCCATACGCACTTGCAACTATAAATGTGGGTTTAGTGATGTACTCAAATACTTCTGCAATTCCTCTTTGTTTAAATACTTCATCTACTGCTTCTGTCTCTTCTTTAGTAGAAATTGAATTAGTATCTTCGACATTTTTTAAGAACTTATTCACTTTACGATGTTTATAATAGCGATGTTTATCTAAAAACTTCTCTTGTTTATCTTCATTCCAGTTACGGATTTTATGTGCATATTTTCTAAACAATCGTTCTTCTGGTAACTCTCCTTCAATAGATGTCGGATTGATCATTGTTAACGAAGAGACATACTCTGGATATTGCTTTGATAAATGCGCAATAATTGTAGCACCCATTTCATGGCCAATAAAAGCCGCTTGATCTATGTAGAGATAATCTAATAATAAAATAATATCATCTGCAAATTCATTGAATTTAATATGTCGTGGTTTATCTGAATATCCATGACCACGTAAATCCAATAATACGACTTGAAATGTTTTTGAAAGTGCATGAGCTAAATTTTGAAAAATTGAAGCATTTTCAAACGCAGTATGTACAAGCACTACTGGGTATCCTTGTCCCATAGTATTGTAATTTAATGTAAATCCACCTTTTCTTGTAAATAATTCCATTTAATTATCTCCTTTTTTTTGTTTATTTATGGATAAAATCGTTAAGAGCTCTTCTATTGTTGTAATGATATAATCTACTTCTTCTTCTAAAGGTTCTAATTCAGCATTTTCTTGTTTATACCAAACGCTTACCATTCCCATAGCACGTGCAGGAGCAACATCATTTAAGGCATCATCTCCAACATACATAATTTCTTCTGGTAAAACGCCGAGTTGATCAATCATATCTTCAAAAATACGTGGGTGAGGTTTGCGATAACCTACTGTTTCAGAAGTTGATAAATAATTAATCACGTGTTCTATTCCTAATGAATAAATCCGAAATTGTTTAATCTTTGATTTCCCGTTTGCAATTACACCGAGTAAATAATCATGCTCTGACAACTTTTCAAGTGTGTATAATGTATCGTAGTATGGAAATACATATCGATAGAAATGCATTTCGAAATCATGAAATAAATCTTTCCATTTCAATCTATCGATGTGAAATTGTTTTATTATCTCCTTATATACATAAGGTTTATCGTTATCTTCATCATCATCTAATTCTATAAATTTATGTTTAAAGTCAGCAAGTTGTACATGTACAAAATAATCATGAAAACGTTCATATTGTTCTTCTATAAATTTATCTCGAGACTTAGTTCTATCCAATAATGTGCCTTCTAAATCGAACACAACTGCTTTGATTTGGCTTAAGTCCATTTTTATTTACCTCTTATCACTATAATTATTCTTATTTTAATAATTTTTGTTCACTTCACTAACGTGTTGTATTAGATTGAGTGACTAAAATATAAAATAATATGGGTATCCCAACAAGTGATAAAATAATACTTGCTGGAATTTGCACTGGATTGATAACAATCTTCCCTACAACATCAGCGAATAGCATCGTTAATGCACCTATCAATATGTTTAATGTCATTTGTATAGCAAGACTATATTGAAAATAATATCGTCTAATTAATTGAGGTACAATGATGCCAATAAAACCTATAACACCTATAAACGCTACTGCTACAGCTGTCATAATAGATGTTAACAAAAGTACAATAAATGTTATCCATTGCACATTTAACCCTAGAGACTTACTTTTAGCTTCTCCTAATTGCAAGAGCTTAATTGGTGTAACTAAACTATATATCACAATAATGATTGGCAAAGAAACCATTGTAATATAAACGAGCTCATTCATTTCGGCATTCGCAAATCCTCCGAAATAATAGGCTAACATACGATTCGTACGTTCTGGTTTAATGAGTGTAAGTATATATATTAATGCATTAAAAAAAGCGCCTACCATAAGTCCAGATATGATGAGTACTCTAATTGGAAAATTTCTAGACAATACGATTGTCATTATAACAACAAGTAAAAGTGTCGTGATACTAAAAATGATAGAAAAAATTGGAATAAATAGAAAAGATACACCTAAAAATATAGCTAAACTTGATCCAAAAGTCGCTCCACTCGCTAAACCAAGTGTAAAGCTATCTGCTAAAGGATTATTTAATACCGTTTGAAATAATTGACCCGTCAACGTTAATATGGCTCCTACCATAAGCGCCTCAAATGTTCTAGGAACTCTAACTTTTAAAAAAATCATTTGATTAAATGCTTGATGTAATGACCCTAAACCCCAAAAAAGACTTATAGCTATTATAATACATAAGCAAAGTGTCCAAACTGAAAATGTTAAATATAGATGTCGTTTCATTTCCACTCACATTTCAATTATTATTTATTTCTTATATTACAATGAATATATCCTTACTACTAATTAAAATAAGATTACAAAATGATTCTTTCTCTGCTTTGCTAAACTTACAAGAATATATGTTGTATAAAAAGCCTACAACATTGTCAATATCGTTGTAGGCTTTTGAAAAGTCTCTCATCTTAACGTTTTAACGTTTATAAATTGCATCACGTAATTCTTTCATACCCTCATCAATACGAGGTCCTGGTCGTGAAATTTCGTCACCATTGACTGTTTCCACACGTTCATTTTTTACTGCGTTGACTTCAGAGAAACCATCACGTTCTTTAATCACTTCATAATATTCTTCTTTTGAAATACCTTCAGTTGAAATTAAAATATCAGGATTTTTTCTAATAATACTTTCTTTATCTACTGCTTTCCATCCACTAACATTTGAAAATACATTTTTTGTATCTAGTTTTTCTATCATATCATTGAAAAAGGTTTCTTTTCCTGCTGTATATATTTCGGGTTTTGAAGACACTTCTATAAAAACACTCTGTTTTTTATGATGTGCTGGAATGGATTCAATTACTTTTTGAACATTATCTTTTGTTTCTTTGACTAACTGTTTCGCCTCTTTTTCACGATGCGTCACTTTACCTACTTGCTCAAATGAATCGTAGACTTGATTTAAAGACTGAGCGTCTTTAACATATACTACCTTCACACCACTATCAGCTAAACTATCAAGTGTTTTTTTAGCAGATGATTTTTGAGATTCATGAGCTAAAATCAAATCAGGTTTAGCTTTTAAGAGTGCTTCCTTATTTAAATTCATTGCATCAAATTGTTGCTTGCCTTTTTTCACGTTTTTTGGATAATCATCAACTGTTGATACACCTATAATATTTTTTCCAAGACCAAGTCTATATAATATTTCAGTATTACTTGGAATCAAAGATATAATACGATGATATGTATGAGTATTATTATTGTGATCCGTTGTTTTTTGCTCAGTTGAATGCGTAGAATGATGTCCTTTTTCACTCGATTGATTTTGTCCACATGCTGCTAAAACTAATACTAATGTAAATAAAATAATCCACAGCTTCTTATTGTTCATTTATAAACAATACCTTCCTTTCACAATTTTGTTTATTTCATATATTTATCATACCAAATTATTTATATCATTAATTTAATTCTATAAATTTTTATTGTGTAATTTTATATTATTGGTTAAACTTAATGATTTAATTCTATTTCAAAATAAAAAAAGAAGGAAACAGATTTCAAAATACATTCTGTATCCTTCCTGTTTTCATACTATACAGTAGCTATTTTAGGATTTGGGCCATACTTATTTGTCCCCTCATCACTATCTTTTATTGTAAATGCAAAAGTAATCACAAGAATAATAAGTAAGACTAAAGACATCGCTGCCACCATAATTCCTAATTCAAGCGCAATCATTCCGTTGAAAAAACCATCAATTGAAATACCGTATGTTCTATCTACAATACTTGAAATTTTTCTGATTGATGTAAAAATTAAAATAATAAGAGGTAGAACCATTGTGTGCCCTGTATCATGTAAACGACGTACCGTCATCGTAAACGTTCCTATAAAAATAATGATATCAATGATTTCATACACAATATCAAAAAATGTATGCCCTCCATTTAACCCCAAAGTAATGATATTAAAAAGTAAACTAATAATCACTAAAATAATACAATTAGCTAAAATAGCAAACCAATAATGGCGTCTTCTAGTTCGACTTTTTATATTAAAATAATTTTGCCAAAATAATTTGAACGCTTCTATCATGTTTAAGCTCCTTTTATTCATCAGATATATTATATATATATCATCACATATTATAGAACTTAAAAACATCTTTTATTAAATATCATTCCGAACCGCATCAGCAATATACTGATTTAAATTATCGTGTCGTTTGTTATTAATTGTTTTAGCAAATCGCTCATCATTCTCATAAATCGAGGCAATATATTCTAAAAATTGTTCATCTACGTTAGGTACTTGTGTTTGAAGAATATCTTTTAGTTCAGAAATTGCTTGTTTAACCTGTACATGATTTATTTTATAGTTTGCAATAAATAATTCATTCATTTTATCAAAGAATGAATGTAACCTCTCCATTGTTTTCTTATTTTTTTGTTGTTTTTCTGTAGAATTCAATCGTTTTTGATTCTCTTTAAAAGCTTGATAATAAGGAGTATGACTATATTTCATTTCAGCTTCTTTCTCATATTGATTCTGTATATTATCATTATTCCATTTACTCATATTAATCTCCTCTTTTCTATGATTAACGAGATGATGATTAAGAAAATGAATCATTTTGTTTAATTGATCTCTTTGTGCAACAATACGCTGATAATTATTTTCTAATATTATATTTTTCTCTTCTATACTGTTACTAAAATAAAGTTGAATATCTGCTAATGATAAATTCAGTTCCCTTAGAAATTGAATGGTCTGTAATTTAGAGATGTCCTTAGAAGAATAATAACGATAACCATTAGATGCAATATAAGTGGGCACAAGCAACTCGATTTCATGGTAATAATGAAGTGTGCGTTTAGTTACTTCGGTAATTTGACTCACGTCATTGGGTGTAAAATATGCCTGATTTTCCATTCTGACATCCTGCCTTTTTCTTAATCTATTTGTTTCACTACTCTTTTCATCTCTCTATAAAAGAGACTAAGCTATGACGTCACGTCAAGGTCAATCCATTTTTGTAAAATATTGATCTAAGAAATGATATCTTTGTTCAATAGAACCATTAAAATAATTTTTCCCAAAATTATCTAGTAAAGCATGAAATTCATTTGCATCTTGATTTGTAAAGTTTGGAGGTAATTCGACATTTCTTTTTAATTTATCGTAATTCTCAGTATTGGCATAACCGAGTTTTTTATATAACCGACGTGTATAATGATCAGGAATAAATTCAACTCTCTCAAAAATATAGACTAGCAATACATCTGCTGTTTCACTTCCAATACCGTGTAGTTTAAGTAATTCATTTCTTAAACGTTCTCCATATACTTCATTAATTTTGCAATAATCAAACTGATATTGATTTAACCAGTTGAATAATGTAGAAATTGCTTTTGATTTATTATTATAGAAACCACTAGAGCGGATTAATATTTTTAGTTCTTCTATCGGCAGATTTAATATGTTTTGCGGTTCAAAATGGGTTGCTTCTTTCAGCCGTCTAAGAGAAAGTACAGCATTATTCCAGTTTGTATTTTGAACTAATATAGCACCTAATATCATCTCTTCACGTGTATCTGCTGGCCACCATCCTTGAGGCCCCATATGTTTTAATAATGCTTTGTAAAGTTGTTCTGTAGTCATCATTGACATCTTTTTACCTTTCTATAAAAAATAAACACCTTCACAAATAAATATTCGTAAAGGTGCTTTTAACTTAAAAGTATTTATATTACATTGATTCTGGTGCTGATACACCCACTAATGCTAATGCGTTGTGTAATGTAATTTTAACAGCTTCAATAAGAGCAACATGTGCTTTTGTTTTTTCAATATCATCAGATAATACCTTTTCAGCGTTATAGAATTTATGGAATGCTGAAGCTAGGTCTTGAATATAATTAGTTAATCGATGTGGTGCACGACTTTCAGCAGCACTCTCAATTGTAGGCTCAAACTCTGCTACTTTCTTCAATAAATCAATCGCTTTTTCATTTGTAATGGTACTAAAATCAGCGTTTTTGTCTATTTCAATCCCTTTTTCTTTAGCTTGTTTTAAAATCGAACAAATACGTGCATGTGCATATTGTGCATAATAAATTGGATTATCTTGAGATTGCTCTTTTGCAAGTTCCAAATCAAAATCAAAGTGCGAATCAGGACTACGCATTGTTAAGAAATAGCGCGCCGCATCAATGCCTACTTCATCCATAATTTCACGTAACGTAATTGCATTACCTGTACGTTTACTCATTTTAACTTCTTCGCCATTTTGCATTAAACGAACCATTTGCATAATTTGAATTTCTAAACGATCGCTATCTACACCAAATGTTTCTAAACTTGCTTTTAAACGATTAATATAACCATGATGATCTGCACCCATTAAATCAATTAAAATATCATTGCCACGATTAATTTTATTGTAATGATACGCTGTATCAGGTGTAAAGTACGTATAGTTACCATCTTTTTTGATTAGTACTCTATCTTTATCATCCTTAAAGTCTGACGTACGTAACCAAGTGGCACCATCTGCTTCATACGTATAGCCTAACTCATGCATTTTTTCTAATGTATTATCAATCGCACCATTTTCGTATAGTGATGTTTCACTAAACCAATTATCAAAATGAACATTGAAATCTGATAAATCTTTTTTCAATTTATCCATTTCATAATCAACACCCAGTTGTCTAAATGTTTTTAAGCGTTCTTCATCAGAGTAATCTTTCATTTCCGGATGTTTTTTGGCTAAGTCTTTACCAATTTCGACAATGTCTTTACCATTATAGCCATCTGCTGGCATTTCATGGCTTGTATCCCCTAATGCCTCAAAGAAACGTGTTTCAATTGAACGTGCTAAATTTGTAATTTGATTACCAGCATCATTAATATAATATTCACGTGTTACATCGTAACCTGCTGCAATTAAAATATTTGCTAGTGAATCACCTACAGCAGCATTTCGAGCATGTCCAATATGTAAGTCACCAGTTGGATTTGCTGATACATATTCTAATAATATTTTTTTGTTTTTTGGTTCTTCTGCATAACCAAATTTATCACCTTTTTGAATTGCTTCTGAGATGACAGCTGTTAAATATTGATTATCTAAATAAAAGTTGATAAATCCTGGCCCAGCGATATCTACTTGTTTTACATTTGCTTTACTTGTATCTAAATTGTCTACAATAGCTTGAGCAATATCGCGTGGATTACGTTTAGCAATTTTAGTTAAGACCATTGCAATATTAGTAGAATAGTCTCCATTTTTAGTATCTTTAGGGATTTCAACTTTAATTTCAGGAATATCTTCTGCTAGATTTGCTTTTTTTATACTTGCTTCAATTTCTTGTATTAAAGTTTTCTTTACTTTTTCAATAATATTCATTCGCCTATCTCCTTATACTTAATTTCATATTGATATGAGCCCATTTTTTCGTCATTTTGATGTAATTCGTATTGTATTTTTAATTTCCCACCATTTTCATTTACAAAATGTAAAATATTCTTAGTTCTTACTATTAATGGAATGCGTCCTGCTGGTATAGTGTAAAGTGTTGTAGTGTCCTTACCTTCAACGAAGTGTAAGTTCATATTGATATCACCTTTACGTATCAACTTCACGCCATTGTCTTCAATTTTAATTGTTACATTAACAATTGCACTTTCAATTTGTTCTTGATATCGAATATAATCGGCATGTTTTTGTTGCCATGATCCTTGAGAAGAAAACTCAAATGTTTGTTTTTCTCCATTTTGTTTTAAGACTTGTTTCGTTTGAATGTGTATATTCTTATCCAACGTGTGACTCACCTTAATCTTTAAAATATTACACCACATTATAGCATAAATCCTATAGTGCTTGAAGTTAACAAAATTCTATCAACATTAGTTAAATAGTTATCATAAAAAAGAGAGTAAAACAAAAGTCATTTTGTGTTCATTGTCCCATTTAAGTCCTTGCCTCAACACAATTAAAAAATCTTGATATCCTATGTTTTTAATTTAATTATCTACTTCTATATAATGAAAAAGAGCCTAAGACGCTTATGTTTTAAGTCTCAGACTCGATTTTTTTCAAGTTATTATTTTTTGAATGTCACCATTAGTATCATAGTATTACTTTTTTCTTTCTAATATGTCCGTTTCTGATTCAAGTTCAACAATATCATAATGATACTTTTCTAAAAGTGTTCTATATTTATAGAAGAAAATGATGCCGAAACCGATTGATGCTACAAATAATAAGATATTTTTCATTTGTTGTCCTCTTTACTCCATAAATTAGCTATAATCTTTTAAATAATTATATCATTAAATAACATTTTTATACATTTCTTAATAACTAAATTTGATTAGGTGTACCTTATTTCCCAGGAATAAATACTTTTGCCTCACTATCTTCTCGATAATAATACCCATTAGGGATCGCTTGCAATTCAATCAATACATTAAAAGGCGCTTTGATATAAACGCTTTTACTGCCTTTAGTATCTTCATAAGTTGAATTATCATGTGTTTCAGACAAAGGCTCAGCCCCTGCACGCTTGGCATCTTCGAGTACATCTTCAATGTGATCTACCATTAATGATATATGATTAAAGCCTAAATCTTCTAATTTAAGCAGAAATTTTAATATGAAGATTTAAGAGTTATTAGTAAACAAACTGAACAATCTTTTCAACAGATTTATCATAATGTAATGAAATCAGTTTATCATTTTTATAATGTTGGAGATACATTAGAAAAATAAAACTCGAGATACTCAGTCATTTAATATGCACTACTGAGTGTCTCGAGTTTTTTCTAATCAAATGCCTTGAATAACGCTTCGTTTGAGTTATTCCACATCGTTTCATTATGGGATATTAAAAAATCTTTTAATATCTTTTTATTTTCTTCACCAATTTGATCAATAATAACTTGATGTTTCATAGACTTATCCATCATATTGACATGTTCTGGCATACTCTTATAACCTCGACGAATACTTTTATTTACAAGTAAATAACATGCAGTGACGCCCGCGTAATAAGGACCATTTTCACCACGTTCAGTAGTCACCCAACATAACCAATATTCCTTAGCTTCTGGACCTTCCACTGATTCTTTATCAGTAATCCACTTTACGCCTTTTTCTACTTCCGCACGTGCATGCATACCGCCGATATCAAGAAATGCTTCTTTATTTGCAACATCGATAAATACAGGTGCAATATTATCTAAACTAATTGCTCCTATATTTGTACCTTTATGACCATCTAGAGGATCATTTTTTATAATATTAAATTTAAACCCTTTATTTTCTGCCACGATGATTCCTCCAATACTTCTTTACCTTTTCACACTTGCTATTAAATCATAGCGTATATTATCAACAAATATTTAATTTAATTCATTCAATAAATTAATAATTGAACCTTTCACTTCTGGATCTTTAATATTAAGAATCATTTCTTTAGGATAGTATAGTTTATAGTCTTCTCGATTAATCCCAGTAATACTTGAAATGACTAACGATTGGCTACTAATTTCTTTAATACTACCATTTCGTCTTAACAAATGGATAGGTTGTCGATTAGAACCAGGTCGATCATAATCATATGGTAAATCCGAAAAAGCTTCACTAACAAAATAATATTCCGGATCAATGCCACCTTCAATAAATAAATCCTGTAATTCAGTAATTGTAATAATCGAACCATCAAATGGAATATACTTAAAGAGATCACGATTAATAAATCGACGCGCTAAATCACTTAAGATCTCATCTTCTTCATGTATCCATTTCTTCAAATAAAATAATACAGTTACTTCATCTAATTCTACATACTGATCAATTGTAATTGTGCCTTCAAAAAATGGAATAAATTCTTTTGGATACATTTTAAATTGATAATCTTCTTTATAAAGCTGTTTGACTCGCTTAAGACAATTATTTAATAGTACTTCTCCACCACGACTTACGGGATGAAAATAGATTTGCCAATACATTTGGTAACGACTCATAATAAAATTTTCTACAGCATGCATACCACTTTCTTTAATAAGTACTTCATCTTTTGATGGTCTCATTAATCGAAGTATACGCTCCATATCAAATGTACCATATGATACACCTGTGAAATAAGCATCACGTTGCAAATAGTCCATACGATCAGCATCAATTTGAGATGAAATCATGGAAATGACTAATTTATTTTTATGCGTTTTATTAATAACATCGGCTACTTCCTGAGGAAAGGTCTCAGACACTCTACTTAATACTTCGTTAACCTCAGTGTTTCCAGTAATAATTTCTTGGGTAAACGCTTCGTGATCCGTATTAAATATCTTCTCAAAACTATGTGAAAACGGCCCATGACCCAAATCATGTAATAAAGCTGCACATAAAGCAAGGGGGCGATCTTTATTATTCCATGCTTCACGCCCAACAAATGATTCATCAATCATACGTCTTACAATTTCATAGACTCCTAAAGAGTGTCCAAAACGACTGTGTTCTGCAGTATGAAAGGCAAGGTATAATGTACCTAATTGCTTAATACGACGCAAGCGCTGAAATTCTTTAGTTTTAATTAAATCCCATATTAGTTGATCTTTAACATGAACATACTTATGAATTGGATCTTTAAATACTTTTTCTTCAGCTAATTTTTTAGTTACATAAGATGATTGTGTCAAGTTCATCCTCCTCTTTCATACTTGCTTTCATCAGTAGTAATATGAATTTAAGTTGATTAATTCTTATAATACTTTCTTCATTAATGCTAAATCTAATTGTTCACCATACATTTCTGGTTGATATGAACGAACTATTTCAAAACCATGATGTTGATAATAATGAATAGCTTCTTTGTTCTTATTATCAACTTCTAAAAAGACCGTATCATATTCATTTTCAAATTCATGTAATCCTTCTTCAAGTAAACTTGTTCCATAACCTTTATGTTGTACACCTGGGTGAACATAATGTGCGGCTAAGTATAATTCTTTACCATAGATAAAGTTAGCAAATCCTACAATTTCATTATTTTCTTCAACAACTAAAAAAAGTTGATCTTCTAATCGCTTTTTTAAATGGTGTTCATTATACGAAGCTGCTAATAATTCATTAATTGTTGATACTGCATAAATATTTAAATACGTATTATACCAAGCTTTTGTAGCTACATCTCTTATTGCTATAACGTCATTAGTTGTCGCTTTTCTAACTGTATACATGCTTCATTCTCCTGACATTTTATTGTAATTTAATAACAAAATTATATCATAGTATATTAATAAACGCTTTCACTCAACTTTAAGATGCATCTTATTAAGACAGTACTGCATTCCATTCCTGTGCTCTTTCTAGAGCATATACATCTTTCATAACATCTCCAGGTCTTTCTGCTGTACCAATAATATAACCATTTAGGTTTGCTCCGAGAAAATCTAAACTATATTCTAACTGTTTAATGCAAGGTTTCGCTTTTACTTTCGGACAATCTCCCCCAACTAAGATTAATCTAAAATCAATGTTAGACATTTTAGTTTTAAAATCCTGATATTTAGGATCGATTAATGATTCTGACCAATGATCGATAAATGCTTTTACAGATGCTGACACACTATACCAATACACAGGTGATGCAAAAATAACTGTATCACTTTCAAGCACTTGGTCAATAATCAATTGATAATCATCTATGTATGACTCAATTTGCTTTGATTCATGTCTATAATCTCTTACAGGTTTAAAATGATATTGTGTTAAATCAATCCAATTATATTGTTTTCCTTCTAGAGCATATTGTGTTAATTGAGCAGTATTTCCTTGTGGACGACTTCCACCAAATAATACAGTAATCATGTATCTTACCTCTTTTTTAATTTATATTATTAATGTGTTTTTTCTATTTACTTATTATGTACCCCATCTTTTTACTTTTATTTATAATAAAAACTCCTACACCTATATAAACGGTGTAGGAGCCATTATTACTTTTATTTAACGTACTTTATTCAACTGGGAATAAATCATCTATTTTCTTAATTTCTTCTTCAGTCAGTTCAATATTTGCTGCTTCAATGTTTTCTACAACTTGATCAGCACGTTTCGCACCAGGAATAACAACATCAAGTGATGGACGTGTTAAGTAGAATGCTAATACAATATTAGCAATACTTGTATTATGAGTTTCAGCAATACTTGATAATTCTTTTACTCGACGTACGTTATCATTGAACACTTCTGGTTGGAAATCACGACGAGTTGCACGATGATCATCGAAAGTTTGATTTTCTTCATACTTACCAGCTAAAATACCAGAAGCTAATGGGAAATATGGTACAAAAGTAATATCATTTTCAGCTGCGTATTTCATTACTTCTTCATTTTCACGATGTAGTAAATTATATTCTAATTGAACAACATCCACATATCCGTCTTTATTCGCTTCTTTAAGTTGATCTAACGTAAAGTTTGAAACACCTATTGCCTTAATTTTTCCTTCTTTTTTAAGTTCTTGTAATGCTGCCACAGCTTCATCTTTTGGTGTATCCTCATCAGGAAAATGAATGTAATACAAGTCAATATAATCCACTTGCAAGCGTTCTAAGCTCTCTTCAACTTGTTGTTTTAAATAATCAGGTTGGTTATTTTGAACAACATCGCCATTATCTTTAATAACATGTGATCCTTTAGTTGCAATTTGAACTTTTTCACGAGGATATTCCTTTACGACTTCTCCTACAAGTTCTTCTGAGCGTTTAGGCCCATAAATAAACGCAGTATCAATTAAAGTAATACCATTATCAATAGCTTTTCTAACGACATCTTTTCCTTGCTCTTCATCTAAATTGGGATATAAATTATGTCCTCCGACTGCATTTGCACCTAATGCAACTGGAAATACATGAACATCAGATTTTCCTAATTGTACAAATTCTGCCATGATATTCACAACTCCTTAAAAATATAGTTTCTATTTATAGTTTACCCGATTAGTAATGATAAATTCATTCAGTAGTGTTTAAAACATTAAATTTGACATATGTTTTATTTTATATTTAAATGTAACTAATAAAGTTACATTTAGGAGGTGCATCATTTGAATTTAGAATTTAACATTGCCGTTCACGTACTTAGTTTTTTAGTAAAGCACGACAACCAACAATTCAGTAGTCAATCTTTAGCAAAATTAACTTGCCTCAATCCAGTTCAATTACGTAGAGTGACTACTGTTTTAAATCAATACCAGTTTATTAATACTTCCCGTGGTAAAAATGGTGGATATAGTGCAAATCATTCAACTGCTAGCATTAAACTATCAGTACTATATCGTATATTTGTGCTTGAAAAAGATAGCCAACAGCGTATTTTCACAGGTCATGAGCAGAGCGATTGTGAAATATCAAGAAACATAGCAAAGACCATGTCACACTATAATCAAAAGGAACATCGTGTTATTTTAAATTTTTATGATACCCTCACAATTAATGATGTAATTAATGATACACTTCAGGAGGATACAACATATGACACATTATAATTTAATCGTTATTGGTTTTGGTAAAGCCGGAAAAACACTTGCCAAATATGCATCATCACAAGGACAACAGGTTGCTTTAATTGAACAGTTTACAGAAAGCTATGGCGGTACATGCATAAACCATGGCTGTATTCCATCTAAAGTGCTTGTTAATGATGGTATTAAACATGTCGATTTTTCAACTGCCTTTTCAAGAAAAAAAGAAGTAGTCAAAGCATTAAATCAAAAAAACTATTTAAACTTAGAAAATGATGAAAATATTACCTTGTTAAACTTTAAAGCACAATTTAAATCTAATACAGAAGTAGAATTAATTGATGAAAATGGTAAGTTAGTTCAAACACTGACAGCAGATAAAATTTTAATTAATACAGGTGCAAAATCTAATATTCCAAATATTGAAGGTATAGACTCAGCACAAAATGTATATGATTCAAAAGGACTATTAAATATTTCTTATCAACCTAAAGAATTAGTGATTATTGGTGGAGGATATATTGCATTAGAATTTGCCTCAATGTTTCAAAGCTTTGGTACAAACGTAACTGTACTAGAATATAATAAACAATTTATGGCCAGAGAAGATCAAGAAATAGTCACACACATGATTAATGATTTTAAAGATAAAGGCGTACGTTTAATTACTAATGTTGAAACAAAAGCATTAAAAAATGAAGGTGATTTGACAACAGTTGAAACCTCACAAGGAAACTTTACTGGTGATGCAATCTTACTTGCTACAGGACGTGTACCAAATACAGATTTAGCTTTAGACAATACAGATATTGAGTTAGGCACTCACGGAGAAATAAAAGTAAACAACCATCTACAAACCTCTGTATCACATATTTATGCTGCTGGAGATGTAAAAGGTGGATTACAATTCACTTATATTTCTTTAGATGACTTTAGAATTTTGAAATCTGAATTATTCGGTGATCGTTCACGACACACTGAAAATCGTGGTACTATCCCTTATACAGTATTTATCGATCCACCGCTTTCTCGTGTTGGTATGACCGCTTTAGAAGCACAAAAATTAAATTATAATTACGTTGAAAACACTTTATTTATTAATACTTTACCAAAACACAAAATTAATAACGATGGTCGCGGTCTTTTCAAAGTTGTAATCAATAAAGATAATAATGAAATATTAGGTGCTACTTTATATGGTAAAGGTTCTGAAGAAATTATTAATTTAATTAAACTTGCTATCGATCAACATATTCCTTATCAAGTATTACGTGATAATATTTATACTCATCCAACAATAGCTGAATCATTTAATGACTTATTTAACATTTAATAAAAAAGCTCGTAAACCCATTTTTAAATGAGTTTACGAGCTTCTTTATCATCGATATTTATTATTTATTTGCTTTACGCTTTGCTAATTTTTCTTTTAATTTTCTATCTTGTTCTTCTTTACGACGCTTACGTTCTTCATTACGTTTTCTCAAACGTTCTTCTTCTTCAGGATCACGTGGTTTTTTTAATTGTGCAGTCACTTTTTCCATAAGTTCATCTTCAGTCAATGCAGCAAGTGGGCGATTATTAACAAAAGCAAATGTCTTACGACGACCTGGACCACAGTATGACTGACAGCCTATTTCAATTTCAGCATCAGGATCTAATTTTTCTAATTTTTTCTTTAATGATTTTAAGTTAACTGCCTGACATTCGTCACAAATCAAAAATTTATTCTTCACTTCGCTACCCACCTTTACATTATTTTCTCTCATATTGACTTCCATTCATTTATTACAACTCTAATTATTTTACTCTTTTTAATTAAAAATTCAAGCACTAAAAAAGATTTGCTATAAATAAAAAGCAAGACATATATTTTCTTAATAAAATGTCTCGCTTCATCATAATAGTAGTCTTATTGTCCGTGATATATTTTAAATTTCAAAGGTTTAATTCCCTTTTTTTCCCATACTTCATAAATAGAGTGCTTATCAACTCTATTATCGATAATTGTAATGCCACAATCTCCTCCACCAGCTCCAGAAGTTTTTGCTGCACCACCAAAACGTTCACCAATATCACATAATAATTTTAATTTTTTTGTTTCAATATCAACCGTAGCCTCTTTATCCATTTGCTGAATAATACTACGATTTTGACGAATCATTTTTTGTACACCTTTTATATTATTCGTTTTAAAAGCATAGATTAAATTTTCCACACACGTATTTGATTGATCAAGAAACTTACCATAAAAAATAGGGTCAGATTTTAAACGCTTGACTTCGCTTACTAAGTGAGGTGACGAAGCAGGAGAACCGGTCCATCCTATGAGAACTTCCATATTTTCAGGCGCTTGTAAAGGTTCTATATGAAGACCTGGCCAGTTTTTTTCTAATACTTCATCTACAGATGTTTCTTTCATTTGTTGTTTTACCCATTCGTGATCAAACGTACTATAGGCAAGCCATCCACTATAAACACTAACAGCAATATCTCCGCATGAACTTAAACTTTGTAATCTCATATTTGAAATAACCGCAAGCTTATAAATATAAAGATTGGATAACTCCATTTCATAAAATTCATTTAGAACCTTAATTACAGATACTAAAACTGCAGCACTAGAACCTAAACCATACTTTTGTCCTGATGCATCTGCAAGATTACTATCAATAGTAAGATGAAAATGTTTTAATTTTATATTACAACTTTTCGCATACTGCTCAAACACTTCAATAGCAGTAACTACATATTTGAGTTGATTGGCTGCATGTACATCTGATATTTCTATTTTATCTTCATTACGATTAAATGTGACAGGTTTATAGTGTAATGTTTTAGAATGAATCGTACCTGTGATTTCATTTGAAGCTTCAATAGCAGCCGTGACAAAACGATCTACTGCAATTAACACTGATTTATATCCAGGTTCGGTTACAGCATATTCGCCCGCTATATAAAGTTTTCCTGGCGCTTTTGCCTGAATCATTATATCTCTTCCCTACTTAATTATTTCGACTCCTGCGTGTGTAATATCACTTGTTATAATTTGATCTTTATTAAATACTTCTAAAAATTGATTCACAATCGCTTGTTGATGTTTCTTTTCTATTAGAACTTTTACATTTGGTCCTGCATCCATAGTAAAATAACAAGGTAATCCTGCTTCTCTACATTCATGTACAATTCTCATAGCTTCGTAGCTTTCTGGCACAAGATATGTAAATGGTGGCTGTGCACCTAAATTTGTTGCGTGCATTCTCAAACCGTTTGCCTCAATCACTTCACCCATTCTTTTAAAATCTTTTTGGGCAATCGCTTGTTTTGTGACTTTTAAATCTTCCTCTACATGATCTAACCAGTATTGATAAAAACGTGAGGTCTCACGAGTTAAAGACATACCTGAACGACTTGATACTTTCTTTGATTTATTGTTAATAACTACAAAAATCATAGCTAAGTCATTCTCGAAACCATCTGATTCAATTTGATGGGCGTAAGACGTTTTATCATCATGACCTTTTTCCCATTCAGCAAAACCACCATAAATACTTCTTGATGCTGATCCAGAACCACGACGAGCAAGGCGAGATAAATCTTTATCTGATAGGTTTAAATCAAGCGCTTCATTGCAAGCACCAGCTAAAGCTGCATATGCACTAGCTGAAGAAGCTAAACCGGCAGCAGTAGGCACAAAATTATCACTTTCTATGAGTGCATACGTTGAAATACCAGCTTCTTTTCGAATCATATCCATATAACGTTGAATTTTAGCACTTTCTTTAGCATTAACAGCTTCTTTATTTAAAATAAGTTGATCTTCTGTTAATGAATCATCAAACGTTACACGTGTTTCTGTATAGAAACGCTCTAATGTCACTGATAAACTATTATTCATAGGAATAATTAGATTTTCATCTGCTTTTCCCCAATATTTTATTAGAGCAATATTCGTATGGGCGCGTGCTTTACCACTTTTTTTCAAAGATTTATCCTCCTAACTTTTCAATCCAAGTATGTTGCGCTCCAGCTTTTTCGGCTGCTGCAACAATAGTTTTAGCAGTCACTTCTTCTTTAGTTAGAATTAACATGCTACCTCCTCGTCCACCACCAGTTAATTTACCAGCTACTGCACCATGTTGTCTTCCAATTTCGAGTAATGTTTCGATTTTATCGTGACTAACTGTCAATGTTCTTAAATCGTCTTGACATTGATTAAATATATTAGCAAGTTGATTAAAGCTATGATGGTTAATTGCATCACTAGCTAAATAAACAAGAGAGCCAATATGTTCAATGACATTCATATATGACTCATCGTTATCACATAAACGGTGTACATCCTCAACTGCTTGTTTTGTAGAGCCTTTAACTCCTGTATCAATAACAACCATATAGCCATCTAAATCAAGAGACTTTAAAATTTCAACTTCTCCTTTTTGATACCAAACGGGTTGATTCGTTACAATCGTTTTTGTATCAATACCACTTGGTTTACCATGAGCAATGCGTTCAGCCCAGTCTGCATTTTCTAGTAATTCTTTATCAGATAGCGGCAATTCTAAATAATCATAACTTGCTCTTATAAAAGCTACTGCTACTGCTGCACTCGAACCTAAACCTCGAGAAGGTGGTAAATTAGCTTGAATTTTAATCAACAATGGTTCTTCAACATGTTTGCTTTCTACGAAGTGTGTAATAAGTGATTTCAAATGATCAGGTGCATCGTATAAAGGACCATCATAAACATCACTCTGAATTGCTGAATAATTACCTTTTTCTAAGCTTTCAATAAGTACTTTTACTTTTCCTGAAGTAAATGGAATGGCGATTGCTGGCTGGCCAAAAGTTACAGCATGCTCACCAATCAATATAATTTTTCCGTTAGATTCTCCATAGCCACGTCGTACCATGATCTCTCACCTTTAATATTCTTTCTAAAATGATTTCAACATTCATTAATGTTATTTTAAAATTGAACGTATTTATACATTTGTACATGTCATGTCACACATATGTTTATACTCATTTACTTCAAATCTTACATTTGTGTTAATACATCAATAAATAGTATAAAACTTTGTCAAAAATAGTTCAAAACTTTGAAATATTTATATCCTAAAAAATGTTATAATCAACATAATTATGGTTAAATTATCGTTCTTAAATGAATCCACCTCATCTATATTACTATAAAAAATAATAAGAATGTAGCAATTTTTATATTTTTGAATATAAATATACACTTTAGTTGTATGATTGCATGATAAAAAGGGAGTAAGCTAAAATTCACTTAGAATTTTTCTTACTCCCTTTTATCTTATTTTAATCTAAGGAACGATTCATTTTCTCATTACGTTCAATCATTTTATCGAAATATCCTTCATAACGTTGCCACTCATCCTCTGTAATTGGATCCATATTTAGCTGGCCACCTAAGTCTTTAATCGCATAAAGTAATTGGAACATCACATCTTGAACTTTAATGTCCCGATGAAGTAATGTTTCCAAAGATGCCATACATTCTGGTTTAATATCCGGATATTTAAATTTCGTAACTTCACCTTTCAAGGCACGTTGATAAAATTCATGCATCATTTCAGCTCTTTCTTCACCAGAACCTTCAACACATAAATAAATTTGAACTGCAATACCTCCACGTACACGTCGTTGTGAAATACCAGCAAATTTTTTCCCATCAATACTTAAATCAAATCTTCCAGGACAATATGAATGCTCTATTTCTTTAGTATCTATATCTACATTTTCATTTTCGAACATTTTACAAATAAGTAAATACATAACTGTGAATGCTTCATCAATTGTTGTCTCAGTTTGTCCTTTAAAAATAAGCGAAATATTTAAAACACCTTGGTCTAATACAACCCCAAGACCACCAGAATTTCTAACGATTGCATTATAACCGATCTCGTCAGTTAAGTATTGAATACCGTCTTTTAAAAATGGTAAACGTGAATCATGTATACCTAAAATGACAGTGTGTTGGTGAATCCATGTTCTTACAACGTTACAAGATATATCTTTTCCTACACTTTCTGAAAACGTGTCATCAAATGCAAATGACTGCATTGGCGCTAAACCTGAAGAATGGTCTATATAGCGCCAATGAATGTCATTAAAATACTTACTCGCTAAATCCATTATTGTAATGTTTGAGCAGCAGTAATAATTGATAAGTTATAAACGTCTTCAGTAGAGCAACCACGAGATAAATCATTTACAGGTGAATTAAGACCTTGTAAAACTGGACCAATCGCTTCAAATCCACCTAAACGTTGTGCAATTTTGTAGCCAATATTACCTGCTTCTAAACTTGGGAATACAAATACATTTGCGTCACCTTGAATTTTTGCTCCAGGTGCTTTTTTCTCTGCAACTGCAGGTACAATCGCAGCATCAAATTGAAATTCTCCATCAACCACTACATTATCTAAACCTTCAGATTCCACTTTTTCTTGTGCTAATTTTACTGCGTTAGCGACTTTTTCTACATCATCTGATTTAGCTGAACCTTTAGTTGAGAAACTTAACATAGCAACACGTGGGTCCATACCAAAACTTTTTGCTGATTTTGCACTTTCTACGGCAATTTCTGCTAAATCAGAAGATTCTAATGTTGGATTGATAGCGCAATCACCAAATATATATTGTTTATCTTCTTTAATCATAAAGAAGATACCAGATGTTCTAGATACGCCAGGTTTTGTTTTAATAATTTGTAAGGCAGGACGGACAGTATCTCCAGTTGAATGTGCAGCACCACTTACTAATCCATCAGCATGACCAGCGTATACTAACATTGTTCCGAAATAGTTGACATTGTTTAATAATTCTTGAGCTTGTTCTTCAGTAGCTTTACCTTTACGACGTTCTACGAAAGATTTGACTAATTCAGGTTTCAAATCACTTTTAGAAGGATCGATAACTTGAATATTAGAGATATCTAATCCTTTATCTTGAGCTAAAGTATTTACTTTTTCTTCATTACCTAATATTAAAGGTGTTACATAGTCAGTTGCTTGTAACTTTGTAGCCGCTGTTAATACTCGTTCATCTTCACCTTCCGGTAATACAATTCTAACGTTTTTTCCTGAAAGTTTTTCTTGTAATACATCTAATAAACTAGACATAATGCCCTCCTCAAATTTTTTAAATAATAGTATGTTCACCTTAATTATACTTTATTTCTTTTAATATTTCTATTTCAATAATTTGTAATCTTTTAAGTATGTGTGACAATTCTCTTTATGATAAAATTTAATCTGTATTGATAAAAAATATATTTAAAGGAGCGATAGATATGAGTGAAGCAGCTGAAACATTAGATGGTTGGTATAGCCTTCATTTATTTTACGCTGTAGATTGGGCAACGTTTAGATTGGTGCCAGAAGATGAGCGCGAAGCAATGATTAATGAATTTAAAGTATTTATCGAAAATAAAGCAACTGCCAGAGAAAAACAAGCTGGAGATTATGCTTTATATAATATTACAGGCCAAAAAGCAGATATTTTATTATGGTATTTACGTCCAGAAATGAAAGAATTGAATGAAATTGAAAATGAATTAAATAAATTAAGAATTGCTGATTTCTTCATTCAGACTTATTCATATGTATCTGTGATTGAGTTAGGTAACTATTTAGCTGGTAAATCAGACGAAGATCCTTATGAAAATCCACATATTAAAGCAAGATTATATCCAGAATTGCCTAGAACAGAATATATTTGTTTCTATCCAATGGATAAACGTCGTAATGAAACATATAACTGGTATATGTTACCAATGGAAGATCGTAAAAAATTAATGTATAACCATGGCATGATTGGACGCAAATTCGCTGGTAAAATTAAACAATTCATTACTGGTTCAGTAGGTTTTGATGATTTTGAATGGGGCGTCACATTATTCTCAGATGATGTTCTACAATTCAAGAAAATTGTTTATGAAATGCGTTTTGATGAAACAACTGCTCGCTATGGCGACTTTGGTAGTTTCTATATCGGCCATATTTTAACTACTGATCATTTCGATCAATTTTTTGCAATTTAATATATAAATGGAGCAAAGACTAGCATAGTAAACGCCAGTCTTTGCTCCATTTTTCAATAAATTAATATATTTATATAAAACAATTAGTTTCCGAGATAAAGTACACTTTTTACAAAGTGTACTTCAAGTAGTATGGTTTGGGAGAACTTCATTACTACTCTGAACATTAACAAATCACAAAAGTGCTGTCGCTACCCAGCACAATTTTGACTTGTTAACTATTATTATTTAACCGAATTGTAATGTTCTGAAACATTATTGTTATAAATTAATTGTTTTTTAACATTAAATTTTATTTTCATTAAAATATATTTACCTACTATTGAGGTATAATGGTAATCATATTATGATTGTTAAGTTTTATAATGTAAGGTAGTTATTTTCATGTACTTCTACTATAATAATAATTACATCTTAACGAATGGTGATGAAATGGAAAATACAAATAAACAAGAACATATAGATGAAACTTTAATCAAAGACGTCGTCATGATGGCTGGACGTATATTACTTGAATCTGGCGCGGAAGGAACACGTGTAGAAGATACGATGACACGTATTGCCCGAAAACTAGGATATCCTGAAAGCAATAGCTTCGTTACAAATACAGTCATTCAATTTACTTTACATAACGAATCTTACCCCCGAATATTTAGAATTAATTCCCGTGATACTAATCTCATTAAAATTTCACAAGCAAATGAAATATCACGATTAATCACAAAAGGGGATATCTCTTTAGAAGATGCAAAAGAGCGATTAGAAAAAATATATATTGCAAAACGAGATAGTAGCTTAACATTTAAAGGGATTGCTGCTGCCATTATTGCAATTAGTTTCCTATATTTGCAAGGTGGCCAATTTATCGATGTGATTACTGCTCTACTTGCAGGTAGTATTGGGTATCTGGTTGTTGAAATTCTAGATCGTCGATTACACGCACAATTTATTCCAGAATTCGTCGGATCCTTAGTTATTGGTATTATCGCAGTATTCGATCATTGGTTAGCGCCAAGTGGTGATTTAGCTACTATTATTATTGCTGCAGTCATGCCTATTGTACCTGGAGTACTGATTACGAATGCTATACAAGATTTATTTGGTGGTCATATGATGATGTTTACCACTAAGTCTTTAGAAGCACTTGTCACCGCATTTGGTATTGGTGCCGGCGTAGGTTCGATATTAATATTAGTTTAGGAGTACGCATAAATGTTTTGGTTATTTAATTTTATATTTAGTTATACAGCTTCTCTCTTTTTCTGTGTCATCTTTGACGCTCCTAGAAAGCTGTATTTATCATGTGGTTTTGTTGGAGCTTGTGGATGGATGGTATATATTTTATTCTACCAAGGTTTGAATATACATACGATTTATTCAAGTTTTTTCGGTAGCTTTACATTGGGTTTAATCAGTCATTACATGGCTCGTAAAAAACGTGAACCTGCAATCATTTTCATGGTTACTGGTATTATTCCATTAGTTCCTGGTGGACTTGCTTTTGATGCAACTAAAAATCTAGTCTTATTACAATTTGGTAAAGCAATCAACACAATGCTCGAAGTCACACTTATCGCTGGTGCGATTGCATTAGGATTATTATTTGCAGACCAAATTTCAAAAATCATCGTTTCTGGTTTCGCTCGACGACGTAAACGTATATAACAATAAAACGCGAGAGATTGTTGGTAATTAACCCTCATCTCTCGCGTTTACGTATATTATTTTTTATCTTGTATCATTTCTTTAACTTCTTGTTCTGATTGATTTAAAATCAGACGACTTAATTCGTCATTATTCATATTTTTTAATTTAGGGTATCGAACTACAAAGAAAATAAGACCAATCACTAACCAACTACCCAATGCAATATATGAAGGCATTGAAAGTGAAGCTGGTGATCCTGGAACTAATAATAAAAGTAAAAAGATAAATGAAACAATAGAACCCAAAATAGCAAAGGTCTTATAAATAGGACCATACGTGTTACTTTGTTTATTGTAACTAAATAGCTTAGCAGCAGATAAACAAGTAATAAAATAAGCAATAGATACACCTGTTGAAGACATATCAACAATCCATGTTAATGCGGTACGTCCTAACCATGGCGCAATTAAAGTAATAGCTACTAAAAAGATAATGGCTACATATGGTGTTTTATATTTTGGATGTAATTTACTAAACGCTTTAGGCATGATACCAGCACGTCCCATTGAGAATAGTAATCGACTTGAACTCATTAAGAATCCGTTTAATCCAGTAAAAATCCCCATAATAATAGCAATCGCTAATACTCCTAAACCAATATAACCAAAAGCAGTTTGTGTTTCAGCGCCTGTTAACCATAAATTTCCGTTAAAATTCGCATTATTCGTACCCAACCACCCTGTGTATAAAATCATAATGACATAAGTTAAAGCTGCCGCTAATAAACTGTATACAATCAGTTTGAACGTTTTATTTGGCGAGAAATTAAACTCTTCTGCTGTTTGTGGAATATTATCAAATCCCACATAAGCCCATGGTGCAATAGCTACAATCATAATAATGGAATTAAACCATCCAAGTTCTTTACTTGCTAAAGGTTGTAAGTTACTTAACGAAAAGTTATTTCCGAAAAATGAACCTACAAACATAAGCACAACAACAATGACCATTGCTATACAAAAATAATATTGGAGTGTACCAGAAACACTTGCACCACGAATTGCAATAAACATAAATACTAATAATAATACCGTAGCAATAACTATTTCTGTTATGTAAACATCCCATCCAGCAATCGTATATAACCTTCCATTATTCAAAATGTTTGGCAGTAAAAACTTAATTAATAAACTAAATGCTGTCGCATTTAACGCTACTACACAAACATAACCGAATGTTAAGAACCATGATGAAAAGAAACTCACATATCTTCCAAAACTTAAATAACTAAACGCGAATGCACCGCCTGACACAGGAAAACGTTCGACTAATGCGCCATAACTTACAGCAATTAATATCATCAATAAAGCACCAATGACAATACCAATAGATGAAGCAATCGGACCTGATTGTTTAATCCAATCACCGGGTAGTATAAATGCTCCCCATCCGATACACGAGCCATAAGCAATCGCCCAAACAAATTTTTCAGAGAGATTTTGTTTTAAATCTCCTCTATCTATCTCTCGATTTTTATTATTCATAAAATAAACTCACCTCAGGTACTTAACATACCCAAAAAGGTGAGTTTACTAACCAAAATATAAAATATTATTATCCAGCAAATTTAAATGTTGCAATAATTAACATTAACCATCCCACAATAAAGAGTACGCCCCCTATTGGTGTAATAGCTCCTAAAATACGAATTTGAGTCAATGCAAGAATATATAATGAGCCACTAAATAGAACAATACCAAAGAACAGAAGCCATCCTGCCCAATTCACATTAATAGAAGTTGTACCACTAATGATGCCAATCATAATTAATCCTAGACCATGATACATTTGATAATTCACTGCTTTTTCCCATACTGACATATATTTATCAGAGAGTTTTCCTTCAAGTCCATGTGCACCAAATGCGCCCGTACCAACAGACATCATCGTACACAATGCACCTAAAATTATAAATACTTTCATCATAATATTTTAGTTCTCCTAACTTAATTTTAATTAAAAATCAAATATTGATTCACCATTTCCAATTTCATCATCCGTCACCATCATATTAGACGATTTAGTTTGATGCTTCATTGTTTGTGGAACTTTACCACCCATCGCTTCAATTTCTGCAGCAGTAATCGCTGAATGATTTGAAGGCTTATTTGAAAACGAAGATTCAGAAGTTACAATATTAGTAAAATCATGTTTTGATTTTTTAGAAGGTCGTTTTGAAACATCGGAATAAAGAGATGTTAAAGTATGAATCGCATACATATGCTTTTCAAACTGTTGTTCATCTTGAGCTTCATCTGCTTGCACTAATTCTTGTTCTATAAGTTGAATTAATTGTTCTTTGTTCAATTAAGATTCCCCACTTTCACACCATTGTATTGGCGTTTTACCTTTAGATTCTAAATAATCATTTGTACGAGAATAAGGTTTAGACCCAAAGAAACCTCGATAAGCAGATAATGGACTTGGATGAACAGATTTAATGATATGATGCTTTGCTGTATCAATTAATTTTATCTTTTGCTGCGCAGGTTTTCCCCATAAGATAAAGACAACATCTTCGCGATAATCTGAAATAGCTTTAATGACTTCATCTGTAAATATTTCCCATCCAATGTCCTTATGGGAATGTGCTTCACCTTTACGTACAGTTAATACAGTATTTAATAACAGAACACCTTCACGTGCCCAGTCCTGTAGATGTGGAGAAGTTCTATGACAGCCGATATCATCTTCTAATTCTTGATACATATTTCTTAAAGATGGTGGGAATTTAGCATTGGGTTGAACTGAAAATGCTAACCCATGTGCTTGGTTAGGTCCATGATATGGATCTTGACCCAAAATAACAACTTTAATATCTTCAAATGGTGTTAAATCAAAAGCTTGATAAATGTTTTCTCTATCTGGATAGACGATTTGTGTCGTATATTCTTTTTCTAAAAAATCATGCATTGCTTTAAAATCATGTTTTGTTGTAATGTCATGAAAAATGTCTGACCATTCCATCGTTTTCACCTCACTTCTATTTTAACATAGGACCCCTTTGGAACGTGATATAAATCGCCTTACTATCTTCATGCTAGAACAATAGTTGAGTTACATGATATGATAAATAAAGATGTAAATAATTGACAGGAGTGATAATACATGGCATTAAAAAAAGTATTAACAATTGCCGGTTCTGATACAAGCGCTGGCGCAGGTATGCAAGCCGACCTTAAAACATTTCAAGAACTAAACACTTACGGTATGGTGGCTTTAACAGCTGTTGTAACAATGGACAAAGAAACTTGGTCTCACGATGTGACACCACTTCCAATGGATGTATTCGAAAAACAATTAGAAACAGTCATTTCAATTGGTCCAGATGCTGTTAAAACAGGTATGCTTGGAACTGAAGAAATCATTAAACGTGCTGGCGAAGCATTTGAACAATCAGATGCAAAATATTTCGTAGTAGATCCAGTTATGGTATGTAAAGGGGAAGACGAAGTACTTAACCCAGGAAATACAGATGCAATGATTAAATATTTATTACCTAAAGCAACGGTCGTAACACCTAATTTATTTGAAGCTGGTCAATTATCTGGATTAGGTAAATTAACGTCAATTGAAGATATGAAAAAAGCTGCAAAAATCATTTATGATCAAGGTGCTCAACATATTATTATTAAAGGTGGTAAAGCATTAGATCAAGATAAATCTTATGACTTATATTATGATGGTCAAACATATTATCAATTAACAACTGATATGTTCCAACAAAGTTATAACCACGGTGCAGGTTGTACATTTGCAGCAGCTACAACAGCTTACTTGGCAAATGGTAAATCACCTAAAGAAGCTGTTATTAGCGCTAAAGCATTTGTGGCATCAGCAATTAAAAATGGTTGGAAAATGAATGACTTTGTAGGCCCAGTTGATCACGGCGCATACAACCGCGTAGAACACATCGACGTCGACGTCAAAGAAGTTTAAAGAAGTACTGCATTTTTTAAAAAAATGCTAGTACTTCTTATGCAAAAGACA
>NZ_KV827231.1:172122-195760 GCF_001836075.1 Staphylococcus sp. HMSC035D11 | reverse complement strand
TAATAAGTTAAATATTTATGAAATAAGGATATCATTTTATTATCTATAGAATGATAATATTTCATATTTATTATAAAATATACTTTTCTTATTATAATAATTTATTATATAATTAAATATCTTAATTGAAAGTTTAAAATACGATTGGGAGGCCTTTTCATGTCTGATAACCAAGTTAAAATCAAAAAACAAACAATTGATCCGACTTTAACATTAGAAGATGTTAAAAAACAATTAATTGAAAAAGGTAAAAAGGAAGGTCATCTAAGTCATGAAGAAATTGCTGAAAAGCTGCAAAATTTTGACATGGATTCCGACCAAATGGATGATTTCTTTGACCAACTAAATGATAACGATATTAGTTTAGTAAATGAAAAAGATAGTTCAGATACAGATGAAAAATTAAATCCAAATGACTTAAGTGCGCCTCCAGGTGTTAAAATTAATGATCCTGTAAGAATGTACTTAAAAGAAATTGGACGTGTAAATCTTCTTAGCGCACAAGAAGAAATTGAATTAGCTAAACGTATTGAACAAGGTGATGAAGTAGCAAAATCTCGCCTTGCAGAAGCCAACTTGCGATTAGTTGTAAGTATTGCGAAACGATATGTTGGTCGTGGTATGCTTTTCTTAGACTTAATCCAAGAGGGAAATATGGGGCTTATCAAAGCAGTAGAAAAGTTTGATTTTAGTAAAGGATTTAAATTTTCTACTTACGCTACATGGTGGATTAGACAAGCCATTACACGTGCTATTGCTGACCAAGCTCGCACCATCCGTATTCCTGTGCATATGGTTGAAACTATTAATAAGCTTATTCGCGTACAAAGACAATTATTACAAGATTTAGGTCGTGATCCTGCTCCTGAAGAAATTGGTGAAGAAATGGATTTACCACCTGAAAAAGTTCGCGAAATACTTAAAATAGCTCAAGAGCCAGTATCCCTAGAAACGCCAATAGGTGAAGAAGATGACAGTCACTTAGGAGACTTTATTGAAGATCAAGAAGCACAAAGTCCTTCTGACCATGCTGCTTATGAGTTATTGAAAGAACAATTAGAAGACGTTTTAGATACACTTACTGATAGAGAAGAAAATGTTTTACGTTTAAGATTTGGCCTTGATGACGGACGAACTAGAACATTAGAAGAAGTGGGTAAAGTGTTCGGTGTTACAAGAGAACGTATTCGTCAAATCGAAGCTAAAGCGCTTAGAAAATTAAGACATCCAAGTCGTAGCAAGCGTCTTAAAGATTTTATGGACTAAGATTAATGCTTAATCTGAGTTAACGATAGATGTTATGTATAAAGAAATTTGAGGCTAAGACAATACTATGTCCTAGCCTCTTTTTATAATAAAGGAGATAACAATGATATCATTAAATCATAGATTAAAAGTTGTAAGCCAATACTTATTACCTAATTCATTAGCTGATATCGGTTCTGATCACGCTTATTTACCTATTTATGCATTACAACATCATCTATGCGATGATGCTATTGCTGGTGAAGTAATAAAAGGACCTTATACAGCTGCTAAAACGAATGTAGCACAGCATCAACTTACTCAACATATCGATGTTCGATTAGGTGATGGTCTTAGTATTCTAACTGAGAAAGATAAAGTAGATAATGTCACAATTTGTGGAATGGGTGGACCTTTGATAGCGAAAATATTAGATGAGGGTAAAAATAAACTTGCACATCATCCACGTCTAATTTTGCAAAGTAATATTCAAACTGAAACCTTACGCAAGACACTTCAACATCTTAATTATGATATTATTGCTGAAGAAATTTTAGAAGAAAAAGGGCACATCTATGAAATTGTAGTTAGTGAATGGAAAGAAAATCTTAATCTTCTTAATAAGAAATCACTTAAATTTGGTCCTATTCTTTTAAATCATAAAAACGATATTTTTATAAAAAAATGGGAAAGAGAGTTAGCAGCTTTAGAGTATATTCGTAATCAATTGAATCCAATACAACATCATGAGAGACTAGAAGAGATTGAAGAAGAGATATCAATGATAAGAGAGGTGCTCTATAATGAAAATTAAAGAACTAATGTCAATTATTGACCAACATGTTCCCCTTAAAACTGCTGAAAGCTGGGATAATGTGGGTTTATTAATTGGAGATGACACTAAAGAAATAACAGGTATTTTGACAGCATTAGATTGCACAATGGAAGTAATAGAAGAGGCAATTAGCAAAGGATACAATACAATTATTGCGCATCATCCTTTA
The DNA here is from genome assembly GCF_001836075.1 of Staphylococcus sp. HMSC035D11. Taxonomy (NCBI): domain Bacteria; kingdom Bacillati; phylum Bacillota; class Bacilli; order Caryophanales; family Staphylococcaceae; genus Staphylococcus; species Staphylococcus sp. HMSC035D11. Next base: position 193,511 of record NZ_KV827231.1, on the reverse strand, counting down.
ATTTTTAAAGGTGTTAAATCATTAGTTAATGATGGATACGGTAAATTGATACACATGCTTATTCAAAATGATATTCAACTTATTGCTTTACACACCAATTTAGATAATCACATTGATGGTGTCAATGAGATGCTAGCAAAAAAATTAAATTTAACTAATATTAGATTTTTAAATGAAGAAGAATCTTTTTATTATAAAGTACAAACTTACATTCCGGAAGAAAATCTAGAATCATTTAAATATCATATAAATAATATTGGTCTAGCAAAAGAAGGGAATTATGAATATTGTTTCTTTGAGTCCAAAGGTAAAGGTCAATTCAAACCAGTTGGAGACGCTCGCCCTCATATTGGAGAACTAAATCGAATTGAACATGTAAATGAAGTGAAGGTAGAATTTATGATTCGTAAAGATCAATTAAGTATTGCTAAAAATGCAATTATTAATTACCATCCTTATGAAACACCTGTATACGATTTTATTAAGATGACGACATCTGCTAATTATGGTCTTGGAAAAATAGGTGAACTAAATGAACCATTAAATTTAGAAGATTTTGCTAAATATGCTAAAGCACATTTAAATATTCCTAGCGTTCGTTATACAGGTCCTTCAGAAGCGTTAATTAAAACAGTTGCTATTATCGGAGGTGCTGGTATCGGTTTTGAAACTAGTGCTTTTAAAAAGGGAGCAGATGTTTTCGTTACTGGAGACATAAAACATCATGATGCACTTGATGCTAAAACTAATGGCATTCATTTATTAGATATCAATCATTATAGTGAGTACGTTATGAAAGAAGGACTTAAAGACTTACTAGGACGATGGTTATTTAATAATGATAGTAAGCAGTTTAATATAGAAGCTTCAGAAATAAATACAGATCCATTTAATTATATTTAAAAAAATACAAAGGAGGCCAGATGAATGGCTAATCATCCATTTGAAATATTTAATTTAAATCCAAATCTTATTGATGCAGTTAAAGATTTAAATTTTAATAAACCTACTGAAATTCAAAATAGAATTATTCCACGTATAAAAAAAGGGACTAATTTAATTGGTCAATCACAAACCGGTACTGGCAAATCACACGCCTTTTTATTACCTTTAATAGATTTAATTAATACTGACATTAAAGAACCTCAAAGTATTGTTGTTGCACCAACTCGTGAATTAGCACAACAATTGTATAAAGTGGCTAGTCATCTAGCTAGTTTTCAATCAGATATTAAAGTAAGTTTATTTATTGGTGGTACTGACATAGAGAAAGATAAACAACGAACAAATCAACAACCTCAATTAGTGATTGGTACACCAACACGAATCAATGATTTAGCTCAGAGTGGACATTTGCATATTCATAAGGCATCATATTTAATTATCGATGAAGCAGATTTACTCATTGATTTAGGGTTAATAGAAGATGTGGATTATATTGCTGCTCGTTTAGATGAAAATGCTAATATTGCAGTCTTTAGTGCAACAATTCCAAAATCATTAGAACCGTTTTTAAATAAGTATCTTAGTCACCCTGAATATGTTGTAGTTGATAACAAATCCCAAAATAAAAAAAATATTGAATTTTATTTGATTCCTACTAAAGGAACTGAAAAAGTTGATAAAACTTTACAATTAATTGATATACTAAATCCATATCTATGTATTATTTTTTGTAACAGTAGAGAAAATGCAAATGAACTTGCTCAATCTCTTAATGAGTCTGGCATTAAAGTAGGTATGATTCATGGCGGTTTAACACCTAGAGAACGTAAACAACAAATGAAACGTATTCGGAATTTAGATTTCCAATATGTTATTGCAAGTGATTTAGCTTCAAGAGGAATTGATATTGAAGGCGTTAGTCATGTAGTAAATTTTGATGTTCCTAATGATATTGATTTCTTTACTCATAGAGTGGGTAGAACAGGACGTGGAAATTATAAAGGCGTGGCTATAACGTTATATAGCCCAGATGAAGAACATAATATTTCTCTTATTGAAGATAAAGGCTATCACTTTGATAATGTTGATATTAAAAATGGAGAACTTAAGCCAATCAAAGCGCACAATACACGTCATAAACGTGAACGTAAAGATGATCATTTAACAAATCAAGTAAAACATAAAGTAAGAAGTAAATCTAAAAATAAAGTTAAACCAGGCTATAAAAAGAAATTTAAACAAGAAGTAGAAAGAATGAAACGACAAGAGAGAAAGCAATACAGTAAACAACGTAGTAGACAACAACGAAAAAACAATAAAAAAGGTTAGGTGAAACAAATGTTAATTGGCTCACATGTATCAATGAGTGGTAAAAAAATGTTAGAAGGATCGGCCGAAGAAGCACATCAATTTGGTGAATCAACATTTATGATTTATACAGGTGCACCTCAAAATACAAGAAGAAAAAATATAAACGATTTAAATATTGAAAAAGGTCATAAAGTTATGGAACAATATGGTTTATCCAATATTGTTGTACACGCTCCTTACATAATAAATATAGCAAATACAACGAAGCCTGAAGTTTACGAACTAGGTGTGAATTTCCTTCAAAATGAGATTGAACGCACGCAAGCTATAGGAGCGAAAGATATTGTCTTACATCCAGGTGCGCATGTAGGTGCCGGTGCAGATAAAGGAATTAATCAGATTATTAAAGGATTAAATGAAGTATTAACACATGATCATGATGTACGAATTGCACTTGAAACAATGGCTGGGAAAGGAACAGAAATTGGACGTAGTTTTGAAGAACTTGCTCGCATTATTGATGGTGTGACACATAACGATCGATTATCTATTTGCTTTGATACCTGTCATACACATGATGCTGGTTATAATATCAAAAATGATTTTGATGGAGTTTTGAATGAGTTTGATAAAATTATTGGAATAGACCGTATTAAAGTTGTTCATGTAAATGATAGTAAAAATGAACAAGGTGCACATAAAGACCGACACGAAAATATTGGATTTGGATATATTGGTTTTGACGCCTTGAATAATGTGGTACATCATGAAGCTTTTAAAGACATTCCTAAAATCCTTGAAACTCCTTATGTAGGAGAAGATAAGAAAAATAAAAAGCCGCCTTATCGCTTTGAAATTGAAATGTTAAAATCTCAAATTTTTGATCCTAAATTAAAAGAAAAAATATTGAATCAATAATTAAAATAAGAGTAAGATAGCATAATCTACAAAGAGGCTATCTTACTCTTGTTTTAATTCGTAAACATTACTATTTACAAAAAACATATATAATTGTATAGTATTTAGCGAGGTGAAAAGATGAATCAACCTGTTTTTGAATTAAAAAATATTGATTATTATTTTGATAATAAACAAGTATTAGAAAACATTAATATTCGAATTAATAAAGGTGACTTTCTTGCAATTGTTGGTCCTAATGGAGCCGGTAAATCTACTCTTTTAAAGGTTATTCTTGGCTTGTTACCATTACAACACGGTGAAATATACATTGACGGGAAATATTATAAAAAAAATACTCAATCTGCATTAAAAATTAGTTATGTATCTCAAAAAGCCAATGCTTTTACTGCAGGATTTCCTGCTAGTGTGAAAGAAGTTGTTTTAAGTGGTTTAACTAAAACGAAAAGAATTTTTCAGTGGTTTAATAAAAGTGATGAACAACAAGTAGATAATGTTTTACATCGTTTAAACATTCATCATCTAAAGAATAAAAATATTGCAGAATTATCAGGTGGACAACAACAACGTGTACTAATTGCACGCGCTTTAATTTCAAATCCATCCGTCTTAGTATTAGACGAACCGACAAATGGGATTGATGCAAAACATGTGAATGAATTCTATGCCACCTTGCAACATTTAAAAGAAGAAGGTATAACGATTATTTTAGTTACTCATGATATAGGCGTTGTGGTAGACACAGCTACAAAAGTCGCTTGCTTAAATAAACATCTTCATTTCCACGGTTCTACTGAAGAATTTAAGTCTCTTGATGAAGTTGAAATTTCAAAAATATATGGTCATCCAATTAAATTTGTTGATCATCAACATAATCGTTCATGCTGTGAAGCATAATTTTAAATAGGAGTTAATTATGATAAGTATATGGATTGAATTAAGAGGTGAATATCATGATTGAAGCATTGTTAAATTTTGATTTTATGAGATATTCACTTTTAAGTGGGATATTGATTGGTTTTATTGCACCTTTAATTGGTGCATTTATAGTGGTAAGGCGATTATCATTAATTGCTGATGCTTTAAGTCACGTCACACTAGGTGGTATTTCGTTTGGAATGTTTATTATTACCTTATCACCAGCATTAGCATTTATAAACCCTATGTGGTTTGGTATAATCTTTGCAATAGTTGGAGCTTTACTTATAGAAAAATTAAGAACTTCATATTCAAACTATCAAGAAATTGCAATTCCAATTATAATGAGTGCAGGAATTGCATTAAGTGCAATTTTTATTTCTCTAGCTGATGGGTTCAATCAAGAAATTGTTGGGTTATTATTCGGTTCAATTAGTGCTGTAAATTTAAGTGACTTAATCACAATTACGATTATTTCAATCGTCGTATTATTATTCATTCTTTTATTATACAAGGAATTATTTATTTTATCTTTTGATGAGGAATATAGTAAGGTTATTAATATTCCAAAATGGATTCAGTTTTTATTTATAACGATTGTTGCTATGGTTATTTCTGCATCAATGAGAGTAGTAGGAATTTTACTCGTGAGTGCATTAATTACATTACCTGTGGCTATAGCAATGCGATTAACTAAAGGATTTAAACAGTTGATTATCTTAAGTATTGTTATAGGTGAATGTTCTGTTATTCTAGGGCTTACCTTAGCATTTTATATTAATATATCTCCTGGTGGTGTCATCGTGGTATTATTAGTTCTAATTTTAGGAATAACGATGTTACTACAGAAAACTAAACGAACTGCCAAAAAGGAGCATTAAATTATGAATACAAATGACGCTATTAAAATTTTAAAAGACAATGGGTTAAAATATACTAAGAAAAGAGAAGATATGATTAATATCTTTGTTAATGAAGATAAATATATTAATGCTAAATATATACAACAACAATTAGACAATGATTATCCAGGTATATCTTTTGATACTATTTATCGTAATCTTCATCTTTTTAAAGATTTAAATATTGTTGAAAGTACAGAATTAGATGGAGAAATGAAATTTAGAATCGCTTGTACTAATCATCATCATCATCATTTTATATGTGAAAATTGTGGGGATACAAAAGTAATAGATTTTTGTCCAATTGAGCAAGTTAAGCAATTCCTACCTAATGTAGATATTCATACTCATAAATTAGAGGTATATGGTATATGTGAAACTTGCCATAATAAAGGTATAAATTAAAATGAGAAATGTTCTGAGACGTAAGTAAGCGTCTCAGTTTTTTATAGGTCAAAAGTCTGAATTTCTACTAATATTGAAATATATGTTTAAAAACTACTAAAATGAGATATAAGAAGAGTATAATAAGAAATATGACAACTATGTGAATAATATTTAAAGCAAATGATTTGTTGCACATCACATAGCTTGTTATTATTTATGTAAAGATAATTTAGGAGGATGATTATTTATGGCTTTTGAATTACCAAATTTACCATATGCAGCAGATGCATTAGAACCACATATCGACAAAGAAACAATGGAAATTCATCATGACAAACATCATAACACTTATGTTACAAAATTAAATTCTGCAGTTGAAGGTACTGATTTAGAATCTAAATCAATTGAAGAAATTGTTACAAATTTAGATAGTGTACCTGAAAATATTCAAACAGCAGTACGTAATAATGGTGGAGGTCATTTAAATCACTCATTATTCTGGGAATTATTAACTCCTAATTCTGAAGAAAAAGGTACTGTAATTGATAAAATTAAAGAACAATGGGGTTCTTTAGATGAGTTTAAAAAAGAATTCGCTGATAAAGCTGCAGCACGTTTTGGTTCAGGTTGGGCTTGGTTAGTAGTAAATAATGGAAAATTAGAAATTGTTACTACTCCAAATCAAGATAACCCTATTACTGAAGGAAAAACTCCAATTTTAGGCTTAGATGTTTGGGAACATGCTTATTACCTTAAATATCAAAATAAACGTCCTGATTATATCAGTGCTTTCTGGAATGTTGTAAATTGGGAAAAAGTAGACGAGTTATACAATGCTGCTACAAAATAATAAATAAAAAAAGTATTTATTAGTGGTCTCTTTTTGGGAGATCACTTTTTTTATGAAAAATATAGAAAAATTATACAATTTCATATATCATTTATACGTATACATGATTAATAATTGAGGTCGGTTGTCTTGCTTAAAAGATTAAAAGAAAAATCAAATGATGAAAAAATAAAACATACGATGAATAAACGAATTAGTTTTATATTTGGTGCAATTGTTTTGATTTTCGTATTAATTGTCCTAAGACTAGGATATTTACAAATTGCACAAGGTGCACATTATAGTCAATTAGTGAAAAATGATGAGAATATTACTGTCAATGAATCCGTACCACGAGGAAGAATACTAGATAGAAATGGCAAAATTTTAGTTGATAATGCTTCGAAATTAGCAATTACCTACACTCGTTCTAGAAAAACCAGTCAACAAGATATGTTAAACACCGCTAAAAAATTAGCTAAACTCATTACAATGAATACTGATAAGATTACAAAGCGAGATAAACAAGACTTTTGGATACAAAATCATCCAAAAGAAGTTAATAAATTAATGAAAAAAGAAACAACTATGCTTAACAATGGTAGCATAAGTCAAGAACAGTACGATAAACAATTACATAGTAAAATTACAGAAACTCAATTAAATAGTTTATCTAAGCATGATTTACAAGTATTAGCTATATACAGAGAAATGTCAGCTGGATCTACACTTGATCCGCAAATGATAAAAAATGAAGATGTTAGTGAAAAGGAATATGCTGCTGTTTCTCAACAATTGGATAATTTACCTGGTGTCAATACTTCAATGGATTGGGATCGAAAATATCCATATGGTGAAACTTTAAGAAGTATATTTGGTAGTGTCTCTACACCTTCTGAGGGTATTCCTAAAGAATTAACTGAACAGTATTTAGCAAAAGGATATTCTAGAAATGACAGGGTTGGGAAAGCTTATCTAGAATATCAATATGAAGACATTCTACGTGGTAAAAAGAAACAGTTGAAATACACTACTGATAAATCTGGTAAAGTTATTAGTTCTAAAGTGATTAACCCTGGGTCACGCGGAAATGATTTACAACTAACCATTGATATTGATTTACAGAAAAAAGTTGAGTCTCTATTAGAAAATGAAATAAAAACACTGCGTAGTCAAGGAGCAACAAATATGGACAATGCTCTTGTAGTTGTTCAAAATCCTAAAAATGGTGATATTCTTGCAATGGCTGGAAGACAAATTGATAAAAAAGGTGAACTGCTAGATTATGATTTAGGTAATTTTACTGGTCAATTTGCAGTCGGTTCTTCTGTTAAAGGAGCAACCTTATTAACTGGTTATCAAAATCATACTATCAAAGTCGGTGAAGAAATGATTGATGAACCTTTACACTTTAGTGGCGGACTAACTAAACGTTCTTACTTTAACCAAAATGGCAAAGTCCTAATTAACGACAAAGAAGCATTAATGCATTCTTCAAACGTATATATGTTTAAAACTGCTTTAAGACTAGCTGGTGATCCTTACTCAAGTGGTATGAATTTACCTAATAATATTGAAGAAGCTGGTCAAAAACTGAGAAAAGGTCTAAATCAAGTAGGATTAGGTGTTAAAACAGGTATCGATTTACCAAATGAAACAATTGGTCAAATTGAACCATTAACTAATAATCCAGGCAATTATTTAGATTTATCAATAGGTCAATATGATACTTATACACCTATTCAACTTTCACAATATATATCTACAATTGCAAATAATGGTTACAGAGTACAACCACACATTGGTTTAGCTATACATGACGCAACAAATAGTGATCAGGTAGGACCTGTAAAAGATAAAATTAAAGGTAATATACTAAATAAAGTCAATAATTCTCAAGATGAGATAGATGAAGTAAAACAAGGATTCAAGATGGTTTTCAATGAAAAAGATGGTACAGGCTATGCAAGCTTCCATAAAACTGTTGTTCCATCAGCTGGTAAAACTGGTACTGCTGAAGTTTATCAAAATGGACAACCTAGAGTTAACTCAACATATATAGGTTATGCGCCTGTTAAAGATCCTAAATTAGCTTTTTCTATCGTATATACTAATCAACCTGTTCCACCACCATGGTTAAATGGGGGAGATTTAGGAAGAGATATCATTAATTACTACTTTAAAAATGAAAAATAATTTGAATAACCGTTGATAAGATGCTTTTCTATTTAACACTAGTAAAAATTAATACTTTTCAATTAATCGTCTAAGTGGTATGATAATAAAGTCGTATTTAGAAAAGGTAAGGAGGTATAATCATGCGCGTAAACGTAACATTAGCTTGTACTGAATGTGGTGACAGAAACTACATTACTACTAAAAATAAAAGAAACAATCCTGAACGTATTGAAATGAAAAAATATTGTTCACGTGATAACAAACAAACTCTACATCGTGAAACTAAATAATATTAAAAGTAAAAAGGTTGGAACAAAATTGTTCCAACCTTTTTTACTTTAGTAGCTCATTCAACTATTAATAATCCTAAATATATAATCAACAACTATATTTATTTTATATAAATTAATATAATTTTTTAACTTAAAATAATTTGAATTATCACAAATGACATCACTATATAATAACGTTATAATATATATTAAAGGATGGGAGAAAGAATGGGTAAAAAACAAATTAGAAAAAATATCTTATCACAAATGAAAGACTTTGATAAAAAAAGTAAGCATAAAGCTGATATTTGGTTAATGAAACAATTAATTGAAAACGAAAAATTCAAAAATGCACATCGTATCGGTATATTTTTGTCTATGCCACACGAGATTAATACATACAATATTATTAATTTCGCTTTAGATAATGGAAAACAAATTTTTGTGCCCAATACAGATTACAGAAGTCGTAATATGAACTTTAAACAACTATTAGATTTGTCATCAATAGCTACCGATGATAAAGGCATTAATTATGTTAATGAAGATACATCTATTAGTAATGACATGGATTTACTTATTGTACCTGGAGTAGCTTTTCAAACAAATGGTTTTCGTATAGGGTATGGAGGAGGTTACTATGATAAATTTCTAAATCAACACGATATTAACTCAATTAGTCTTATATATGACTTCCAAATATCAGATTTCGATGTGGAAAAACATGATCAACCTGTAGATAATTTAATTATATGTAACACTAAATTTGGGAGGAATTAATGAATATTGATAAACTATATTGGAAATCAATTTATTATTGGATCAAATATTTTAACTATAAATTAGAACACACAGATAAAAATACAAATGAAATTTGGTTATTCAATAAGAAAAAAGAAGAACTTATTGTATTTAGAAAAGAAGTGAGTTCAACTCAAGAGATACGCTTCGACAAATCTAAAATAAATGATCATAAAGAGAATTTACAAAAAAAGTTAGGATTTAAAATTAAAAAAGTTGAGTTCTTCTACTTTTTAGAAACATCGATGAATATTGATAATTTCGATGAAACGCATCCTACTAAGTTGATTTATCATAGTATCACTAATGAAAAAGACTTAGAAAATACAATGCCTAATTTTATTTTAAAAAAACGCGTTAATAAAAAAGATAAAAAATCATCGTTAGATTATAAAAAGCGTGTACTTAATACGAACCTTGTTGATAAGTATATGATGATATTTTCACCAATGACTTATACACTTATAGCTATAAATGTCCTAGTATGGTTATATATGAAGATTTATCTAAATCATTTTTCAGATATTAAGCTACTAGATGTTGGGGGATTAGTACACTTCAATGTAGTGCACGGAGAGTGGTACCGTCTTATTACCTCGATGTTTTTACATTTTAATTTTGAACATATTTTAATGAATATGCTATCTTTATTCATTTTTGGTAAAATTGTAGAGACGATCGTTGGTCCATATAAAATGTTAGGTATCTATTTAATTTCTGGATTATTTGGAAACTTTGCTTCGTTATCCTTTAATATAAGTACAATATCTGTTGGTGCAAGTGGAGCCATTTTTGGTCTTATAGGGGCTATTTTAACGATGATGTACTTAAGTAAGACTTTTAATAAGAAAATGATAATACAATTGTTAGTTGTTGTATTAATATTGATTTTTGTCTCGCTATTTATGTCGAATATTAATTTAATGGCTCATTTAGGTGGTTTCATAGGTGGTATCCTTATTACATTAATAGGCTATTATTTTCATGAAAATCGTAATTTATTTTGGTTATTTTTAATTTTATTATTAGTACTTTTTGTTTTATTACAAATTAGAATATTTTCAATTAAAGAAGAAAATATTTACGATAAACTTATTAAAGACGAAATGATATCCTATAATTATGATGATGCTTTATCAATTGTTGAACATACAATCAATAAAGGATACGATGATGATGAAACATATTACTTAAAAGGTTTAATAACTGCTACTAAAAGTTCTAAAGCAGAGGCAATGGCTGATTGGGAAAGAGGCCTAAGAAGTCATCCTAACTCTGCATTATTAAACTATGAATTATCCATAGCTAATAGAGCATTAAATGATAACGATAAATCTTTAAAATATATAAAAAAAGCTTTGAAAATTGATGCCAATAACCAAAGCTATAAAAATTTAGAAAAAGAATTGAAAGATAGTAATGAATCGAAAAATTAACAATTTTTATGATGTCTTGCAACTTTTGAAACGTTATGGTTTTATTATATATTTTAAAGATAAAGAAGATATGTATGAAATGATGCAACAAGAAATACGTTCTCTTTACAATTATGATCTTTTAACAAATGAAGAATATCTAAAATGTATTTTAATAATTAATCAAAGAAGGAATGAGCATAAATGAAAAATATTATTTTAGCAGCTGATATAGGTGGAACAACATGTAAACTTGGTATCTTTGATACAAAATTAGAACGATTACATAAATGGTCTATTGAAACCGATACTTCAGACCATACAGGTCGAACTTTATTAAGGCAAGTCTTTGATTCTTTTAAAGAAGCAACTGAATCTTATCATTTTGATCTTCAAAATGTTATCGGAGTTGGTATAGGAGTTCCTGGTCCTGTTGATTTTGAAACGGGAATCGTACATGGGGCTGTTAATTTACATTGGCCTGGAAATGTAAATGTGAGAGAGATTTTTAGTGAATTTATAGATTGTCCTGTATATGTGGATAATGATGCAAATGTAGCTGCACTGGGTGAAAAGCATAAAGGTGCTGGTCAAGGTGCAAATGATGTAGTTGCTATTACACTTGGTACTGGTCTTGGTGGAGGCATCATTTCAAATGGTGAAATTGTACATGGTCATAATGGTTCAGGTGCAGAAATAGGTCATATTAGAACTGATTTTGATCAACGTTTTAATTGTAATTGTGGCAAATCAGGATGTATTGAAACTGTTGCTTCAGCTACTGGAGTGGTTAATTTAGTCAATTTTTATTACCCTAAACTAACTTTTAAATCATCTATTTTATCACTTATAAAAGAGAATAAAGTAACTGCTAAAGCTGTATTTGATGCAGCAAAAGCAGGAGATCAATTCTGTATATTTATAACAGAGAAGGTCGCAAATCATATCGCTTATTTATGTAGTATAATTAGTGCTACAAGCAATCCTAAATATATTGTTTTAGGTGGAGGAATGTCTACAGCTGGATTAATATTAATTGAAAATATTAAAACAGAATATCATAATTTAACATTTACTCCTGCTCAAAAAGATACTGAAATTGTCCAAGCAAAACTTGGAAATGATGCTGGTATCACTGGTGCTGCTGGACTAATAAAAACATATATAATTGAAAAGGATGGTGTTAAATAATGGCTATTATTGATGTAGTTGTTATACCAGTCGGAACGGAAGGTCCTAGTGTTAGTAAATATATTGCAGAAATCCAAACGAAACTAGAAGCATTTAAAAAGCAAGGTAAAATTGACTATCAATTAACCCCTATGAATACGCTTATCGAAGGTGATCTTAAAGATTTATTTGAAGTAGTTCAAGCAATTCACGAATTACCATTTGATAAAGGATTAGATAGAGTATGTACAAATATCCGTATTGATGATAGAAGAGATAAGTCTCGTAAAATGAATGATAAATTAAAATCTGTTCAAAAACATTTAGATAAACAAGGTGAATAATATGAGAATTTCTAATTTATCTTTAGGATTAGTTGATACAAACGCGTATTTTGTAGAAAGCGATAACAGTGTATTATTAGTTGATCCTGCTGGAGAATCTGATAAAATATTTAAGAAATTAAATCAAATCAATAAACCTTTAAAAGCAATACTACTTACACACGCTCATTTTGATCATATTGGTGCTTTAGACGATGTATTATCCAAATATGATGTACCTGTTTATATGCATAAAGAAGAATTTTCTTTCTTAACTGATCCTGAAAAAAATGGTTCTTCAAAATTTAAACAATATGGTATGCCACTCACTACTAGTAAAGCTCAACCAATTGCTTTAGATGAAGGTAATTTTACAATCGATGAATTTAAATTCAATGTTCTTCATACACCAGGTCATTCGCCAGGAAGTTTAACTTACGTTTTTGACGATTTTGCAGTAGTAGGAGATACATTATTTAATAACGGTATTGGAAGAACAGACTTATATAGAGGAGACTATGAAACATTAGTAGACTCAATTAAGGATAAATTATTTGAATTAGACGGAGATTTGCCTTTATTCCCAGGTCATGGTCAATACACTACGGTAGATGACGAACAACTCAATCCATATTTAGATGGACAATAAAAAAGTAATTTAAACACCTCTTACGTTTATATATGTAGGAGGTGTTTTTTTTGAAATTATTATTTCAAGAAATAATTAATAAAGCAATTTCAAAAAATGCAAGTGACGTACACTTTATTCCTTCAGAGGATAAAGTACATATTAAATTCAGAGTGAATGATATATTAGAGACATATGAAATGTTTAGTAATGACATTTATGAAAAATTATTAATTTATATGAAATTTAAAGCAAATTTAGATGTATCAACACATCAAATAGCTCAAAGTGGTAGATATACTTATCATGCTAAATCAATATTTTATTTAAGAATTTCTACTTTACCTTTGTCATTAGGAGTAGAAAGTTGTGTTATCAGACTTATCCCTCAATATTTCACTTCTAAAAGAGAGTATAAGGACTTTAATGACTTTAAACCTCTAATGAATAAAAAGCAAGGTCTCATTTTACTTACTGGTCCAACAGGTTCAGGTAAAAGTACTTTGATGTATCAATTAGTACTCTATGCTTTTCAAGAATTAAATTTAAATGTTATTACAATTGAAAATCCTGTTGAACAATTACTAAAAGGCATAACACAAGTGTCAGTAAATCATAAAGCCGGTATAGATTATGTTAGTTCATTTAAAGCAATATTAAGATGTGATCCAGATGTTATTTTAATTGGTGAAATTAGAGATGCTGAAGTGGCAAAATGTGTTATTCAAGCAAGTTTAAGTGGTCATTTAGTGCTCACTACTATGCATTCAAGCAATTGTAAGGGCGCAATACTCAGATTGTTAGAGATGGGGATTAGTGTTCAAGAAATTTCACAAGCAATAAATGTTATTTCAAATCAAAGATTAGTTACAACTACTTCAAATCAAAGAAAGCTTGTTTGTGAGTCTATTACAAATAATCAAATTCAATATTTTTTTGAACATAACCATACGCTTCCTAAGACATTTAATAATTTAAAAGAAAAATTGTTATCGCTATCGAAAGAAGGTCTTATATGTGAAGATGTGGTTGAAAAATATATTTAACAAACATTCTAAAGTTCTTAATGAAAACCAACAAATTATACTTCTAAATAATTTGAATAACTTACTTAAAAGTGGATTTACATTATTAGAAAGTTTTAATTTTATAAATTTGTATTTTAATTATAAAAATAAAGATATAGCAAATAAGATAGTTAAAATAATAAAAACAGGAGGAGAATGCGATCAAATATTAGAATTAATAGGCTATCCTAAATCTATTATCACTCAAATTCAATTTGCGCAGAAATATGGGAATATAAATGAAGCACTAGAGGAAGCAATGAATTATTTAAAAACAAATCTTCAAGCTAAACAACGAATATTAAAAGCTATTCAATATCCCATCATTTTAATTGCAATATTTATAACTATGTTAAGTATATTAAATTATACAGTTTTACCTCAATTTGAACATCTGTATTCAATGATGGATGTTAAACTCAATTTATCACAAACTATTATTACATATTTAATTAGTCATTTACCGCAAATTTTTCTTTTTGTTTTTTTTACTTTACTAACTTTATCCATCATTATATTTATCTTTCTTAATAAATTAGATATATCCAAAAAACTTACATTCATTTCTTACATACCAATTGTACGTTTTTATTATTCGACTATAAAAACATATCAACTTGCTAATGATTTAGCTTTATTTTATAAAAATGGTATTAGTATTCAACAAGTCGTAGATATGTACATTCATCTACAAAACAACTCATTTTTGAATTATATTGGTATCGTTATTCAAAATGAACTAAATAGAGGCATTAATTTACCCAATATTTTGATTAAAATACCATGTTATCAATATGATTTAATACAGTTTATTAAGCAAGGTGAGAAAAATAATAAATTAGATATTGAGTTGAAAATGTATTGTCAAATATTAATTCAAAGGCTCCAACAAACAGCTTTAAAACAGTCAAAAATTATCCAACCTATCGTATTTATATTCTTAGGAGCCTTTATAGTCAGCTTGTATCTAGTGATCATGTTACCCATGTTCCAACTTATGCAAAATATTAAGTAAAGTAAAATGGAGGTTTTTTATGAAAAAATTCAAAAATAAATTAAAAGCTTTTACTTTAATTGAGATGTTACTTGTACTATTAATAATTAGTGTTTTACTCATTCTTATTATTCCGAATATAGCTAAACAAATGTCACATATTCAATCAACAGGATGTGAAGCACAAGTGAAAATGGTCAATAGTCAAATTGAAGCTTATACTTTAAAACATAATAGAGTTCCTAATTCTATTGAGGACTTAGTAATTGAAGGGTTTATAAAACAAGGGCAATCATCTTGTAAGTCTGGAGAAACTATCAGTATTAAAAATGGAGAAGCAGTTGCAGAGTAAGAATATTAAAGCATTCACTTTTATAGAGAGCTTGTTAATCATTTTGATTTTAACAATCTTACTTAATGCAACTTTAAGGGTAAATGTATTTAACAATATTTCTTTGTCAGACGATTTAAAAGCAACACAATTTGTTAATCAATTAGAATATTTTAAATCTAAAGCGATGCATGATCATCAATCTATTACATTGTTAATTTCAAAACATTCCTCAATTATAAAAGTAATAGAAGCACATGGTGGGCGGTACAACTACAATATTGAAGATGGAAAAATAGTTGAAGTTAGAAATTTAGAGAAAATTACTTTTAATAAAGAAGGAAGAATAAATCAGTTTGGCTCTTTAATATTGAAAATCAATCAACATCAATATAAGTTGATTATTAATATTGAAAAAGGAAGAATTAGATATTTTAAAATTTAAAGCAGTGTTACTCATCGATAGTTTATTTAGCTTGTATATATTCACTACTATAGTTTTTACTTTAATTCCACTACTAATCAGTTTAAATCATACATTAAAAAGAGAATACCAAATAATTGAAATCAAGCAAACCATAATGAGTAGTATCAACCATTATGATAAAAAAACCCTTTCAAAAGGTATAAATTTAGGTGATTATCATATTAAACTTTATTCCAACAAAATATGTGGACTTCACAAAGAAACTGAAATCGAATCATGCGTTAAATATTAAATTAAAATCATTCACTTTAATAGAAATGTTAGTTTCATTATTTTTAACAACAATGATGTTAACATTTTTTCCTCAATTAATTAAATTGACTCATTCCTATTTATACGAGTCATATAATAGTTATCAAACAGAATATGCTTTTTTTCAGACAAATATAACTCAAATTATTTCGAAAAAGCATCATGCCCTTATAATTAAGGATAAACATACAATTATCATTGATAATGAATCGTCTAAAGATTATATAGAATTTAAAAACAACAAACTATTTTACAAAATTAATGGGAATGGCAATATCGTTTTACTAAATAACGTCATCAATGCAGAATTTCAAATTTTACCTTCTAACATCATAAAATTAAAACTAAAAATAGGTGATAAAAACGACTACTATGAAAAAAACTTATTTTTATAAAATGAAAGGATATATAAGTAGCTATACATTATTTATTCTTAGTATATATTTGATAATTATATCTACTTATTCTGCTCAATATAGTATAAAATTAAAAACAATACATAATATTCAAATATATTATGATAGTATAATAAGTGATAAACTTAAGAGAGGTGATTAGGATGACTCATTCTTATTTACCACTTATATTAACAGGCTTTATGGGTACTGGTAAAAGTACTATTGGCAAATATTTGGCTTCAAAATTACACTATTCATATATTGATTTAGATACATATATAGAAATGAAAGAATTTAAAACAATACCAGATATTTTTAATGAAATTGGTGAAAAAGGATTTCGTAAGTTAGAGTATAAATATTTAAATGATTGTATTGGTAAATATGATATTATATCAACCGGGGGAGGAATTATAGAAAACGATAATTCTATCTCACTTTTAAAAAATAAAACAGTTATTTGGTTAGATTGTGATATAGATATTATCTATAATAGAATTGCTAATGATCCACATAGACCAAATGCGAAAAACAAAAGTGAAAAACAATTAAAAGACTTGTATTTATCGAGAGTTTCAAGATATAATGAAATCGCATCCAAAAAAGTAGATAGTAGTAAAACAATTGAATGTGTATATAAAACAATTTTAAATCATATACCATGCGAATGATCAGTATTAGAGAGAATAACTTGAACTGATTCTATAGTTGTTTTGAAATTATGTCATGTTATCGCCGAAGGTGCAAGTAAACTACGAAACTCTCAGGCAAAAGGATAATACTGTTACGCAGTCCTGGATTTGTTATTTAGACAGGGTAGCTTCTGCTACTCTGCTTTTTTTATAAAAAAATAGGGGGTTTTTAAATGACAAACGAATTAAAAAAGACACCATTATATGAAACTTATGTAAATAGTGGTGCTAAAATAGTTGAATTCGGTGGGTGGGCTATGCCTGTTCAATTTACTAGTATTAAAGAAGAACATAACGCAGTTAGATACAAAGTAGGTATGTTCGATGTAAGTCATATGGGAGAAATTTTAATAGAAGGTGAAAATGCTAGTAAATTTGTTCAATATTTACTTTCGAATGATACTACTAATTTATCTGAAACTAAAGCTCAATATACAGCTTTATGTAATGATGAGGGTGGTATTATTGATGATTTAGTAACATATAAAATTGCTGATAACAAATACTTATTAATTGTTAATGCAGCCAATACTGATAAGGATTTCGAATGGATTCAAAAACATCAATCTAAATTTAATGCTACTGTAACAAATGTGTCTGAACAGTATGGTCAATTAGCGGTTCAAGGCCCTCAAGCAAGAACTTTAGTAAGTGAACTTGTTGATATTGATGTAAGTGAAATGAAGCCTTTTGAATTCAAACAAAATGTAACTATTTTTGGAAAAAATGTTATCTTATCTCAATCTGGATATACAGGTGAAGATGGTTTTGAAATTTATTGTAATTCAAATGATACAGTTGACATTTGGAATGGTTTTATTGATAAAGGCGTTGTACCTTGTGGTTTAGGTGCAAGAGATACACTTAGATTAGAAGCTGGTTTACCTCTTCATGGACAAGATCTCACTGAATCAATTACGCCTTATGAAGGTGGAATTGCTTTTGCTGCTAAACCTTTAATTGAAGATGAATTTATTGGTAAATCTGTTTTAAAAGATCAAAAAGAGAATGGGTCAAAACGACGTACTGTAGGTTTAGAACTTATAGATAAAGGCATTGCAAGAACGGGTTATACAGTAATGAATCTTGACGGAAAAGAAATAGGTGAAATTACTTCAGGAACTCAATCACCTTCTTCAGGAAAATCAATTGCTATGGCTATTATTGATCGTGATGAATTTGAGTTAGGTAAAGAATTACTAGTTCAAGTTCGTAAAAGACAATTAAAAGCTAAAATTGTTAAGAAAAATCAAATCGAAAAATAACTAAGGGGTGTGCAATGTGAGTCATCGTTATATACCATTAACTGATAAAGATAAAAAAGAAATGTTAGAAACAATTGGAGCAAATTCAATTACCGAGCTCTTTGGAGATATTCCAAAAGATATTTTACTTAATAGAGATTTGAATATAGATAGTGCAGAAGCTGAAACTTCACTTTTAAGAAGATTGAATACTATTGCAAATAAAAATATTACTAAAGAAACACATGTGAGTTTTTTAGGTGCAGGAGTATATGATCATTACACACCTGCAGTAGTAGACGCTATGATTTCTCGTTCTGAATTTTATACTGCTTATACACCTTATCAACCTGAAATTTCTCAAGGTGAACTACAAGCAATTTTTGAATTCCAAACATTAATTTGTGAACTTACTCAAATGGATGTCGCAAATTCGTCTATGTATGATGGCATAACTAGCTTTGCCGAAGCTTGTATATTAGCTTTTAATCATACTAAAAAGAACAAAATTGTAGTATCTAAAGGTCTCCATTATCAGGCTCTACAAGTATTAAAAACGTATATTAAAGTAAGAAAAGAATTTGAAATTGTTGAAGTTGATTTAAATGGAACGATTACTGACCTAGAAAAATTAGAACAAGCAATTGATGATGATACTGCAGCAGTTGCTGTACAATATCCTAACTTCTATGGATCAATTGAAGATTTAGAAAAATTTCATTCTTATATTGAAAATAAAAAAGCGTTATTCATTGTTTATTCTAACCCATTAGCATTAGGCGTTTTAACACCTCCAGGCCAATTTGGAGCAGATATTGTTGTTGGTGATACACAACCATTTGGTATTCCTACTCAATTTGGCGGTCCTCATTGTGGTTACTTTGCTACTACTAAAAAGTTAATGCGTAAAGTTCCTGGCAGATTAGTAGGACAAACGCAAGATGATGAAGGTAATAGAGGGTTTGTTCTTACTTTACAAGCTCGTGAACAACATATTCGTCGTGATAAAGCCACATCAAATATTTGTTCAAATCAAGCATTGAATGCTTTAGCATCCTCAATTGCTATGTCAGCTCTTGGTAAACAAGGTATTTATGATATTGCGGTTCAAAACTTAGAACATGCTAATTATGCTAAAAATCAATTTAAAAACAACGGTTTTGAAGTCCTAGATGGTACATCTTTTAATGAATTTGTTGTTAAGTTTAATCAACCTATCAAAGATGTAAATAAAAAATTAGCAGAACATGGTTTCATCGGAGGCTTTGACTTAGGTGAAGCTTCATCAGACTTTGACAATTATATGTTAATTGCTGTTACTGAATTAAGAACGAAAGAAGAGATTGATACATTTGTTGAGAAAGCTGGTGAGCTAAATGGTAGTAAGTAAATCTAGTCCATTAATTTTTGAAAGATCTAGAGAAGGTAGATATGCATATTCTTTACCACAAAGTGATATTAAAACAGACTCTGTTGAGAGTATTTTAGATGATAAATTTATTCGTAAAAATAAAGCAGAGTTTCCTGAGGTGGCAGAATTAGATTTAGTACGTCATTACACGGAACTTTCGAATAAAAACTTTGGGGTAGATTCTGGATTTTATCCCTTAGGTTCTTGTACTATGAAATATAATCCAAAAATCAACGAAAAAGTTGCTCGTATTTCTGGATTTGCAGAATCTCATCCACTACAAGAGGAAGAACAAATTCAAGGTTCATTAGAAATTATTTATAGTTTACAAGAAGAACTAAAAGAAATTACAGGTATGGATGAAGTAACTCTACAACCAGCAGCAGGTGCTCATGGTGAGTGGACAGCTTTAATGATTTTTAAAGCATATCATATAAAAAATGGTGAGGGCCATCGTAATGAAGTTATTGTTCCAGACTCTGCACATGGTACAAACCCTGCATCAGCTTCATTTGCCGGATTTAAATCAGTAACTGTTAAATCTAATGAACGCGGTGAAGTTGATATCGAAGACTTAAAGCGTGTCGTTAATGAAAATACCGCTGCTATTATGTTAACTAACCCAAATACTTTAGGTATCTTTGAGAAAAATATTATGGACATTCGTGAAATTGTTCATGAAGCAGGCGGGTTACTCTATTACGATGGAGCAAACTTAAATGCTATTATGGATAAAGTTCGTCCTGGAGATATGGGATTTGATGCTGTGCACCTAAACTTGCATAAAACATTCACAGGTCCTCATGGCGGTGGTGGCCCTGGTTCAGGTCCAGTCGGCGTAAAAAAAGAATTAGCAAGTTATTTACCAAAACCAATGGTGATTAAAGACGGTGATACATTTAAATATGATAATGATATTGAAAATTCAATCGGTCGAGTAAAACCATTTTATGGTAACTTTGGTATTTATTTAAGAGCTTATACGTATATTAGAACGATGGGTGCACAAGGATTAAAAGAAGTGTCTGAAGCAGCTGTCTTAAATGCGAACTACATTAAAGCTCGATTAAAAGATCGTTATGAAATCCCTTATGAACAATATTGTAAACATGAATTTGTCTTAAGTGGATCTAAACAAAAAGAATATGGTGTCCGTACTCTAGATATGGCAAAACGTTTACTAGACTTTGGCGTACATCCACCAACAATTTACTTCCCGCTAAATGTGGAAGAAGGTATGATGATTGAACCAACCGAAACTGAATCTAAAGAAACTTTAGACTACTTCATTGATGCAATGCTTCAAATTGCAGATGAAGTTGAAAGTGATCCTGATAAAGTATTAGAAGCACCTCATACAACTATCATTGATAGATTGGATGAAACAACTGCAGCTCGTAAACCAATTCTTAAATTTGAAGATTTACATCAAGAAAAACTTTAATATTGTAAATAATTTAATGAATGATTTAATTATCAGAAATAATAAAACTCTCAAGAAATTTCTTGAGAGTTT
>NZ_KV827231.1:139072-172022 GCF_001836075.1 Staphylococcus sp. HMSC035D11 | reverse complement strand
AAACTCTCAAGAAATTTCTTGAGAGTTTTATTTCTGATAATTATTTTTTAGTTTTAATTTTACCAGTCCATTTTTTATAGCCGCCTTTAAGCATGTATAAATCTTTATATCCATTTTTTTTCAAAATGCGAGCAGCACGATAACTGGCAATACCATTTGCATCACAAAGATATACAGGTTGATCTTTACGTAAACCTTGAAATCTTTGTCTAAACATAGATATTGGAATATTGCGAGCACCATTAATATGACCATAATCATAATCAACTTTTTCACGTACATCAATGACTTGAGCTTTTCTTAAACCTTTATGAAATTCGTTTTGATCTAGTTCAGTTACAGCTCGTCGATTAAGAAAGAAATTTCCAACCATGTAAAGGATTATTAAAACTATAATTATTAATGCTATAATCAAAGATACATTCATATTGCATCCTCCCTAATTAACCGTTATTATTAATTATAAAGGTGTTAGCTCAATTTATCAAAAATTTTTTATTGTTTCATATTTCTAATACATTCTAAAGTAACATTAACGTTGAATTTATATAAATTAAGTTGTGATTGGAGTTTTTATATGACTGAAACATGGAATTTTATCAATACTGGGAGCCATGATCCTTATTATAATATGGCAATGGATGAAGCCTTATTAAATTTTGTTTCAAGAGGGGAAATTGATCCTGTAGTTAGATTTTATACTTGGAATCCTGCTACCTTATCTGTAGGTTATTTTCAAAGATTAAAAAAAGAAATTGATATCGATAAAGTGAAAGAAAAAGGATTTGGTTTAGTTCGCCGTCAAACTGGTGGTAGAGGCGTTCTACATGACAAAGAATTAACATATAGTGTTATCGTACCTGAATCTCATCCAAATATGCCTTCTACAATTACTGAAGCCTACCGTGTCATTTCAGAAGGACTTTTAGAAGGCTTTAAATTATTAGGATTTGATGCTTATTTTGCTATTCCACGTTCTAAAGAAGAGAGAGAAAAATTAAAACAACCAAGAAGTGCCGTTTGCTTTGATGCCCCAAGTTGGTATGAATTGGTCGTTGAAGGACGTAAAATTGCAGGTAGTGCACAAACACGTCAAAAGGGTGTTATTCTTCAACATGGGTCACTACTTCAAGATGTAGATGTAGACGAATTATTTGATATGTTTATTTTTAAGAATGATCGCTTGAAAGAAAAAATGAAAAAAGCTTTTGTAGATAAAGCTGTAGCAATAAATGATATATCAGATAGACACATCTCTATTGAAGAAATGGAAAAAGCATTTGAAGAAGGATTTAAAAAAGGTTTAAATATCGAATTTAAACCACTATCTCTAACTGAAAATCAATTAGCCGAAGTAAAAGTTCTTGAAGAAAAATATCGTTCAGAAGAGTGGTTATATAAAAAATAGATATAAAACAAGGAGGCTTAAGAGTACTAATACTCTTGAACCTCCTTGTTTTTATTTTCTTTGTCTTTTTTTATATTTTCGGACTGCTCTTCGATATTTTCTCTGATCTTCTGTAAGGAAGAAGAAATAATAGATAAAGTAAATAATAAGAGCAATCATTATAAGTGTGAAAATTGTTTTCATGAACGACATTACAAAAATATTTAGATTTAGCAGTAAACCTATAGCTGCTATAATTAAAACGAAATAAAATATAATATTTTTCAACTAAAAAACTCCTATTTTATGAACTACTAGAAACATTAATTTGTGATAACTTCATCTTACCTTGATTTATTTTCTTTTTATTGTTAGATTCATAGCCATTTTTAATATCTTTAAAAGCAGATTGAAGATTTTTGTTTATTTGTTTAATAGTTTTATCTTCGTTAGTATTATCATTTGATATATTACTTTTATCTGTATCACTTTTATATTTGCTGTAGGCATCATCTATATCATTTGATAATGAATTTAGCTTTTCAAGATTTTGATTTTTATCATCTTTTTTAGTTTTATTTAAATCAAGTTGATTAAATTTATCGATAATCTTAGCAATATCTTGATAATAATTTGAAGAAGCTTGTAAAAAATTAGCTTCATTATTATTATCAACAGTTTTAGATACATTCTTTTTATCTTTATTTAATGCTTCTAACTGAGATTTTTGATTATTTATATCTTGATTTAGTTGTTGAATTTTTAATTTTAAATTATGATTCTCATCTCTTAAATTGGTTGTTTTATCTTCTAAAGGTCCTAAATTTTGAGAGCCACAGCCAACCAAAAACAAAGAAGCTCCTAAAATCGTTAATAATCTTTTCATGTAAATCTCCCTAAATCAAAATATCTTTAATATTTTAAGTATGTTATTATTTTAATGTATATAATAAAAATGTACAAACGTTATACAAGGAGTGGGTTAAATGGATAAATTAGCTAAAGTTCGTCATATATTAAAAAGTGAAAATCTTGATGCTCTTGTTATATTATCTGACTATAATAGACGTTATATTTCTGATTTCACTGGAACAAGTGGCGCTTTAATCATTTCTAATAATGAAAATAAGTTGATTACAGATTTCCGTTATATTGAACAAGCCACAAATCAAGCCACTCACTTTGAAATTGTAAATCGACGTAGTGGGATTATTGATGAGATAAAAGAAATTATAAAAAACAAGCAGTATAAAACAGTAGGTTTTGAAGGTCATTTAGTTAGCTATGATACGTTTCAAGAATTAAGCCAAATTGATACGAAGTACGTAAGTATAGGCAATGCCATTGAAAAAATTAGAGAAATTAAATCACCTGAAGAAATCGCTAAAATAAAATATGCGGCTAAGATCGTGGATGATACTTATAACTACATTTTAAATATTGCAAAAGTTGGAATGACTGAAAGAGAGTTAAAAGCATTGCTTGAAAGTAAAATGTTAGAACTAGGCGCTGATGGTCCATCATTTGATACAATCGTTGCTTCTGGTTATAGAGGGGCTTTGCCTCATGGAGTTGCTAGTGATAAAGTAATCGAAAAAGGTGACATGATTACTCTTGACTTTGGTGCATATTATAGAGGATACTGTTCAGATATTACTAGAACATTTGCGATTGGTGAACCTGATAAAAAATTGAAAGAAATCTATAATATCGTGCTTCAATCTCAAATAAAGGCAATTGAAGAAATCAAGCCAGGTATGACAACTAAGGAAGTTGATGCATTATCTAGAGATTATATTAAAGCACATGGTTATGGTAATGAATTTGGTCATTCTTTAGGTCATGGTATTGGTTTGGATATTCATGAAGGTCCAGTATTATCTAAAAATACTAATGATACAGTTCAAGTTAATAATTGTGTTACTATTGAACCAGGTATTTATGTAGATGGTCTTGGTGGAGTGCGTATAGAAGATGACATTTTAATTACTGAAAATGGGTGTGAAGTCTTTACTAAATGCACAAAAGACCTTATTATTTTATAGTAAGCGTATAATTGAGGAGGAAACTGAATGATTTCGGTTAATGATTTTAAAACAGGTTTAACTATTTCAGTAGATAATGGAATTTGGAAAGTAATTGATTTCCAACACGTAAAACCAGGTAAAGGTTCTGCTTTTGTTCGTTCTAAATTACGTAATTTAAGAACAGGCGCTATTCAAGAAAAAACTTTCCGAGCTGGTGAAAAAGTAGAACAAGCGATGATTGAAAATCGTCGTATGCAATATTTATATGCTGATGGAGATACTCATGTCTTCATGGATAATGAAACATTTGATCAAACAGAATTATCTGGCGATTACTTAAAAGATGAATTAAAATATTTAAAAGCGAATATGGAAGTTCAAATTCAGTCATATGAAGGTGAAACGATTGGTATTGAATTACCAAAAACTGTTGAACTTGAAGTTACTGAAACAGAGCCAGGTATTAAAGGTGATACTGCAACTGGTGCTACAAAATCTGCTACAGTTGAAACCGGTTATACTTTAAATGTACCATTATTCGTTAACGAAGGCGATGTGTTAGTTATTAATACAAGCGATGGTAGTTACATTTCAAGAGCATAATTAATAATTTTAAAAATTTAAATTAAAACAGGTTAATGCATATTTAATTATGGATTAACCTGTTTTTATATAAATAATGAAAAAGAATAATCAATATTTTAGTATCTAAGTTTTAATATAAATTTACTATATTATAATTACTTATATACTTTTTTAATCATAAGTTAGATCTCAGTTAAATGAACACGCTTGAATTGATTTTCACACTCAAGTAAAATAGATGGGTAGATGAAAACTAAGTCGAGGAGTCATTAAATTATGAACTTTAAAGAAATTAAAGAATTAATTCAAATTCTTGATGAATCAAGTTTAACTGAAATTAATATAGAAGATAATAAAGGTAGCGTAGTTAATTTAAAAAAACAAAAAGAAACTGAAATTATTACGCCTCAATATTCACAACAACCAACAGTGATGGCATCTCAACCATCTGTACAAACACCAATGGCAAATGAAATGTCTCAAACTAGTGAAGTAAACCAAGAAAATGAAATGTCAAACTACGAAACAATTAATGCCCCGATGGTAGGGACTTTTTATAAATCTCCATCACCTGAAGAGGAAGCTTATGTACAAGTTGGGGATAAAGTCACTAATGATTCAACTGTATGTATCTTAGAAGCCATGAAATTATTTAATGAAATTCAAGCAGAAGTCACAGGAGAAATCGTTGAAATTTTAGTGGAAGACGGACAAATGGTAGAGTATGGCCAGCCGTTATTTAAGGTGAAATAATGAAAAAAGTATTAATCGCAAATCGTGGTGAGATTGCAGTTAGAATTATTAGAGCTTGTCATGATTTAGGTATTCAAACTGTTGCTATATATTCTGAGGGAGATAAAGATGCATTACATACTCAAATCGCTGATGAAGCATATTGTGTCGGTCCAACTCAGTCTAAAGATTCATATTTAAATATTCCAAACATCCTATCTATAGCGACTTCAACAGGATGTGATGCAATTCATCCAGGTTATGGCTTTTTAGCCGAAAATGGTGATTTCGCTGAACTTTGTGAAGCTTGCCAATTAAAATTTATTGGACCAAGTTATCAATCCATTCAAAAAATGGGTATTAAAGATGTAGCTAAAGCTGAAATGATAGCAGCTAACGTGCCTGTAGTACCAGGAAGTGATGGATTAATTGATTCGATTGAAGATGCTAAAAAAGTGGCTAAACAGATAGGATATCCAGTTATTATTAAAGCTACTGCTGGTGGCGGAGGTAAAGGAATTCGCGTTGCACGAAATGAGAACGATTTAGAAAATGGTTACCGTATGACACAACAAGAAGCGCAAACAGCTTTCGGTAATGGTGGATTATACTTAGAAAAATTCATTGAAAATTTCCGTCATATTGAAATTCAAGTGATTGGTGATCAATTCGGTAATGTAATTCATTTAGGCGAACGTGACTGCACAATTCAAAGACGTATGCAAAAATTAGTAGAAGAGTCACCTTCGCCAATACTTACAGATGAAAAACGTAAAGAGATGGGTAAAGCCGCTATTCGCGCAGCTAAAGCAGTGAATTATGAAAATGCTGGTACTATAGAATTCATATATGATTTAAATGAAAATAAATTCTATTTTATGGAAATGAATACACGAATTCAAGTAGAACATCCAGTTACTGAAATGGTAACCGGTGTAGACTTAGTGAAATTGCAATTAAAAGTTGCTATGGGAGAACCGCTACCTTATAAGCAAGATGATATTACAATAAATGGCCATGCCATTGAATATAGAATTAATGCTGAAAATCCTTATAAAAATTTTATGCCTTCACCAGGTAAAATTACACAATACCTTGCGCCAGGAGGATACGGAGTAAGAATCGAATCAGCATGTTATACAAACTATACGATTCCACCTTATTATGACTCAATGGTAGCAAAATTGATTGTGCATGAACCTACCAGAGATGAAGCAATAATGACTGGGATTCGAGCACTAAGTGAATATTTAATTCTAGGAATAGATACAACAATTCCATTCCATCTTAAATTAATGAATAATGATATTTTTAAATCTGGAGATTATAATACAAACTTTTTAGAAAAGTATAATATTATGGCTGAGAGTGAATAGGAGGATAAAACAATGGTAAATGTAGCAGATTATTCACATGCTAATTTAGGTAAAGTAGAAATTGTACCAGAAGTTATTTCAGTAATAGCAAGTATTGCTGTTTCTGAAGTTGAAGGAGTGACTGGGCATTTTTATGAACTAAGAAAGAGTAATATTGAAAAAATAAGTCGTAAAAATTTAAATAAAAATTTAAAAGTTAATACTAAAGATGATGGTATTCATATTGATGTTTATTGCTCTATTAAACATGGAATAAAAATAGCTAAAGTTGCAAGTAAAATTCAGACTTCTATTTTTAATTCCATTAAAACAATGACTGCTATCGAACCCAAAGAAATTAACATTCATATCATGCACATTACAGCTGAATAAATCAAAGTTACCATAATACAAAGGAGTTTCTTATGAGTCGTAAAGAATCAAGAAAACAAGCATTTCAGACATTGTTTCAACTAGAAATGAAAAATACAGATTTAACAATCAATGAAGCTATAAATTTTATAAAAGACGATTATCCAGACTTAGATTTTGAGTTCATTCATTGGCTTGTTACAGGAGTGAAAGATCATGAACAAGTTTTAGATCAAACAATTGAACCAAAATTAAAAGACTGGTCTATACAACGATTATTAAAAACGGATCGTATTATTTTAAGAATGGCTACCTTTGAATTGCTTCATAGTGATACGCCCCCTAAAGTCATCATTAATGAAGCAGTAGAGCTAACAAAACAATTTAGTGATGAAGGTCATTATAAATTTATAAACGGTGTCTTAAGTAATATAAAATAAACATATTTGAGTGATGAATCATGTCAGAATATTTAAGTGTCTCTACTTTAACTAAATATATTAAATATAAATTTGATCAAGATCCACACTTACAATCTATCCTCTTAAAAGGTGAACTCTCAAACTTTAAAAAACATTCTAGTGGTCATCTTTATTTTAATGTGAAAGATAAAAATAGTGTGATAAGTGCTATGATGTTTAAGGGAAATGCTTCTAAACTAACATTTGATCCTAAAGAAGGAGACGAAGTTTTATTAGAAGCTCGAGTTTCAGTTTATGAACGTAGAGGAAATTATCAAATTTATGTTAATAAAATGGAAATTGATGGTATAGGAAATTTATACCAAAAGCTAGAGCAATTAAAAGAAAAACTAAATAAGCAGGGAATTTTTAATCAAAATCATAAAAAAGCAATCCCTAGATTTCCTAAAAAAATTGCTATTCTTACAGCTGATACTGGAGCAGCAATCAGAGATATTCACACTACCATAGATAGTAGATACCCTCTAGTAGAAAAAATATCAATTAGTACATTAGTGCAAGGTATTAATGCTAAAAATGACATTATTGAAAAAATTAAGTATGCAGATACTTTAGGAGTAGATACCATCATTTTAGGCCGTGGAGGCGGCTCTATTGAAGATTTATGGAATTTCAATGAAGAAGAAGTTGTTCGAGCTATATATGAGTGTCATACACCAATTATCTCAGCTGTAGGACATGAAACTGATTTTACTCTTAGTGATTTTGTAGCAGATATGAGAGCAGCAACACCTACTCAAGCTGCTGTTATCGCTACACCAGATCAGTACGAACTCATTCAACAAATACATCAGTATCGATTTTCTCTTACTAAAAGTATTAAACAACTAGTAGAAAAACAACATAAACAATTAGATTATTTGTCATCATATTATAAATTTAAGCAACCTACATTATTATATGATCAACAGATTCAACGAAGAGACGATTTAGAGAAAAAACTAACACAACGTTTAACGTTAAATATTGAAAAAAATAGAAACAATATCACTGTATTGCGTCAACATTTTAATATAAGAAGATTAAATGATTTAATTGTACAATATCAAAAAATGAGCCGTAATAATGAAAATAGATTAATAAATTTAACATATAACTTAATTAATCATAATAAAGCTAATTTAAAAAATAAAATTGAGCAATTAAATCAACTTAGTCCAACTAATACAATGTTAAGAGGATATTCAATTGTTAATAAGGATAATAAAGTCATTACAAGCACACACGATTTAAATGAACAAGATGAAATCACATTATCAATGAAAGACGGTAATATAGATGCTATAGTTAAGAAAGTAAGGTGTGAAGATGAGTAAAGAACAACAAAGTTTTGAAGAAATGATGAAAGAATTAGAAAGTATAGTTCAAAAGTTAGATAATGAAACTGTTTCATTAGAAGAATCTCTTGATTTATATCAACGTGGTATGAAATTATCATCTGCTTGTGACAAAACTTTGAAAGATGCTGAAAATAAAGTAAATCAATTAATCAAAGAAGAAACAAAGGATGAAGATGATGTTGAAGAAATCAATGAATGAATTGATTGAAATTATAAATAATAATCTTGACGGTATTATAAAATCGTCTCCATTAAATACTAAACTAGAGGAAAGTATGCAATATTCACTTGATGCTGGTGGTAAAAGAATTCGTCCAGTGCTTGTATTACTCACTTTAGAAGTGTTAAATGAAAATTATAAAAAAGGGTTACAAACCGCACTGGCATTAGAAATGATTCATACTTATTCACTTATACATGATGATTTGCCTGCAATGGACAATGATGATTTTAGAAGAGGAAAATTAACAAATCATAAAGTGTACGGAGAATGGAAAGCGATTTTAGCGGGAGATGCCTTACTAACAAAAGCATTTGAACTAATTGCAAATGATAAAAACTTAGAAGCTGAAACAAAAGTAAAAGTTATTTCAAGACTAGCACATGATAGTGGCAATCTCGGCATGGTCGGTGGCCAAACCTTAGATATGGATAGTGAGAATACTCCAATAGAATTACATACTCTAGAGCAAATTCATAAGGCAAAAACTGGAGCTCTTTTAAAATTTTCTATTTTAAGTGCTGCGGATATTGCCAATGTAAATGATGAAACTTTAAATACATTAGATTGTTTCAGTGAACACTTAGGCCTAATGTTTCAAATAAAAGATGATTTATTAGATGTTTATGGTGACGAGAAAAAATTGGGTAAAAAAGTGGGAAGCGATGTAGAAAACCATAAAAGTACTTATGTTTCTTTACTTGGTAAATCAGGCGCTGAAGAAAAACTAAAATATCATAAAGATGCTGCAATAGATGCAATTAATCAATTGAAATCACAATATGATGTTGAACCGCTTCTAGAAATTGTAGATTTATTTTATTCACGTGACCATTAATAGTTAGAGTTTTTCTCTTTAAAGATTACTAAAACAATAATCTTTAAAGAGTTTTTTGTTTTAGTAATCTACTTTTAATGATTTATAATGCATAAATGTATATAAATTTAAATTTAATTTAAATAGAAAATATGATAATACGTATCATAAATAATAATATCTTTCTTCAAATCAACCTTTCTAAAGGATAACTTTAGTAGTAGTTAAAATAACGTTGTGTTAAAATCATTGTATAAATATTCGAAACTAGGAGTGTTCATAATGGCAAAAAAATCTGTAAGACATATAAAAATAAGAGAGATTATTTCAAGTGAACAAATTGAAACACAAGATGAACTTGTAAAACGTCTAAATGAATACGACCTAAATGTTACTCAAGCGACTGTCTCTCGTGACATTAAAGAATTGCAATTAATTAAAGTACCTGCTTCATCAGGACAATATGTATACAGCCTCCCCAACGATAGAAAGTACCATCCTTTAGAAAAATTAGGTAGATACTTAATGGATTCATTTGTAAATATTGAAGGAACAGGAAACCTACTCGTACTAAAAACGCTTCCTGGTAATGCTCAATCTATCGGAGCAATCTTAGATCAAATTGATTGGGATGAAGTATTAGGAACTATTTGTGGTGATGATACCTGTCTATTAATATGCAGAGATGAAGAAGCAAGTCATACAATTAAAACAAGAATTTTCAATTTATTATAAGGATGCGATTAATCTATGTTACAAACCTTATCAATAAAGCAATTTGCAATTATAGATGAACTCGAAATTCATTTTTCTGATGGTTTAACTGTGCTTAGTGGTGAAACTGGATCTGGTAAATCAATTATTATAGATGCAATAGGCCAACTTATTGGTATGCGTGCCTCTTCTGATTTTGTAAGACATGGAGAGAAAAAAGCAATTATCGAAGGGATTTTTGATATTGATAATAGTAAAGAGGCCATTTCAGTTTTAAATGAGTTAGATATTGATATTGATGAAGACTTTCTATTAGTAAAAAGAGAGATTTTTAGTTCGGGAAAAAGTATTTGTCGTATTAATAATCAAATTGTTACGCTTCAAGATCTAAGAAAAGTGATGCAAGAACTTTTAGACATACACGGCCAACATGAAACGCAAACGTTATTAAAACAAAAATATCATTTAAAATTATTAGATGATTATGCTGAAAATCAATATAGCCGTGTTAAAGAACAATATGAAACGACATTTAATGAATATAAAGAAAAGAAAAAAGAACTTGAAGAATTACAGTCTGCTGATCAAGCATTATTGCAACGTCTTGATTTAATGAAGTTTCAATTTGAGGAATTGCAAGAAGCTTCTCTAAAAGAAGGTGAAATTACTCAATTAGAATCTGATATAAAACGAATCCAAAATTCTGAAAAATTAAGTTTAGCATTAAACAATGCGCATGTCACACTTACAGATGAACATGCTATCACCGACCGTTTATATGAATTAAGTAATCATTTACAAACTATTGATGACATTATTCCAGGTAGATTTAAAAAACTTAAAGCAGATATTGATCAGTTCTACTATACCTTAGAGGATGCTAAACACGAACTATACGATGAAATGTCAAATACTGAATTTGATGAACAATTACTTAATGAATTAGAATCTAGAATGAACTTACTGAATAATCTTAAACGTAAGTACGGTAAAACTATTGATGAACTTATTACTTATCAATCTAAATTAGAAAGTGAAATTTCTAAGATTGAAAATTATGAAGAAAGTACTTCTCAATTAAAAGAAGAAATTGACTTGCTTTATGAAAAAGTAATAAAATATGGACAGTCATTATCGAAGGAAAGACGAATTGTAGCTCGAACGTTACGGGATCATATCGTGGCTGAAATTCAAAATTTACAAATGAAAGATGCTAACCTCGAAATTTCATTTCAGCCCTTAGAAACTCCTACAATAGAAGGAATTGAGTTTGTAGAGTTTCTAATTAGTCCTAATAAGGGAGAACCACTTAAAAGTTTAAATAAAATAGCTTCTGGCGGAGAACTTTCTCGTATTATGCTAGCGTTAAAAAGTATATTCGTTGAATCAAGAGGTCAAACTGCTATTTTGTTTGATGAAGTTGATTCGGGGGTTTCTGGTCAAGCAGCTCAAAAAATGGCTGAAAAAATGAGAGATATTGCAAAATATATTCAAGTTATCTGTATATCTCACTTACCGCAAGTAGCTTCTATGAGTGATCATCACTTATTAATTAGTAAAATGACTAAGAATGATCGTACAACAACTCAAGTGAAAGAGTTAAAAAAAGAAGATAAAATTGACGAAATTGCTCGTATGATTTCTGGAGCAAGTGTAACTGAATTAACAAGAGAAAATGCTAGAGAAATGATTGCTCAAAATCATAAATAGTTTATAATTGAATAATTTAAATTAAGGTTGGATGTCGAAAAGAAATAGAACATACTGAGTATAATGTTATTTTTTATATTCAAATTGTTTATTCACACTTTTCAATTCTAACCTTTAAATCTGATTAATAAGGAGTAGCAAAATGTCTGAAAAACAATATGACTTAGTTGTTTTAGGTGGTGGGACAGCAGGATACGTAGCAGCGATTCGTGCTTCTCAATTAGGAAAAAAGGTAGCAATTGTAGAGAAATCTTTATTAGGTGGCACATGTTTACATAAAGGGTGTATTCCTACTAAAGCGCTACTTAAATCTGCTGAAGTGACTCGTACTGTTAGACAATCTTCAGAATTTGGTATAGACACAAACGATTTACATATTAATTTTGAAAAAATGATGAATCGAAAAACGGATATTGTTAATCAAATGCATAATGGCGTTCAAAGTTTAATGCAAAAAAATCATATTGATATTTATAATGGTATAGGACGTATTATGGGAACTTCTATATTTTCTCCACAAAGCGGAACAATTTCTGTTGAATACGAAGATGGCAGCTCAGAGTTACTTCCAAATCAATTTGTACTTATCGCTACAGGGTCACGTCCTCAAACATTACCATTTTTAGAAATTAATCATCAGAATATTTTATCGAGCGATGATATATTACAAATTGATACACTTCCAGACAGTATTGCTATTGTCGGGGGCGGTGTGATTGGCCTTGAATTTGCTTCCTTACTAACTGATTTAAATGTAAATGTTAAAGTGATTGAAGCAGGTAAACGTATATTACCTTCTGACAGTAAATCCATTTCTACATTTTTAAGAGATAGTTTAATTGAACGAGGTGTAGAATTTTTTGAGGATTGCCAACTAAGTGAAGAGAATATCATACATAAAAATGATGTCATTCAAATAAATATAAATGAAAAAACTACTATTACAGTTGATAAAATATTAGTTGCAGTAGGTCGTGTACCTAATACAAGTGATATTGGTATTCAGAATACTAAAATTCAATTAGATACTCATGGGTATATCAAAGTAAATGAATTTCAACAAACGAGTGATAAGCATCTTTATGCAGCAGGTGATTGTATCGGAACATTACAATTAGCTCACGTAGCTTCTAAAGAAGGAATTACTGCAGTTGAACATATGTTTAATGATCATCCGCTTCCAGTGAATTATCATTTAATGCCCAAATGTGTTTATACTTATCCAGAAGTCGCTTCTATCGGTTTAAATATAGAAACTGCTAAATCTCAAAATATTAAGGCAACAAGTTATAAAGTTCCTTTTAATGCTATTGGAAAAGCAGTTATTGAAGAAACTAAAAATAAACGTGGTTTTTGTGAAATTATATTAAATAAAGATAATGGAGATATTATTGGTATGAGTATGGTAGGCCCACACGTCACAGAGTTAATAAATGAAGTTGCTTTATTACAATTTATGAATGGATCGACATTAGAATTAGGATTAACGACTCATGCACATCCGTCATTGTCTGAAATATTGATGGAACTTGGGCTAAAGGCTGAAAACAGAGCGATCCACGTTTAAAGGAGGAAGTAAAATGATTGACTACAAATCTGTGGGACTTACAGATGAAGATTTGAGAGAAATATATAAATGGATGGACCTAGGACGAAAACTAGATGAACGCCTATGGTTACTTAACCGTGCTGGAAAAATACCCTTTGTAGTAAGTGGTCAAGGACAAGAAGCCACTCAAATTGGTATGGCGTATGCAATGAAAGAAGGAGATATTTCATCTCCGTATTATAGAGATTTAGCTTTCGTTACATATATGGGGATTTCACCTTATGATACAATGTTAGCTTCTTTCGGTAAAAAGGATGACATTAATTCTGGAGGAAAACAAATGCCTTCTCATTTTAGTCATAGAGAAAAAGGTATTTTATCTCAAAGTTCTCCGGTAGCAACACAAATCCCTCACTCAGTAGGCGCAGCATTAGCATTAAAAATGAATCAACAATCTAATATAGCAACTGCTACTGTAGGAGAAGGTAGTTCTAATCAAGGAGATTTTCATGAAGGATTGAATTTTGCTGGAGTCCATAAATTACCGTTTGTATGTGTAATTATTAATAATAAATACGCAATTTCAGTCCCTGATTCATTACAATATGCAGCAACGCATCTATCTGATAGAGCAATAGGTTATGGTATTCATGGAGAAACTGTAGATGGAAATGATCCAATTGCGATGTACAAAGCAATGAAAGAAGCAAGAGAAAGGGCACTTAATGGCGAAGGAGCAACGTTGATTGAAGCTATTACTACTCGAATGACTCCTCATTCTTCTGATGATGATGATACATATCGTTCTAAAGAAGAAAGAGATGCTTTCAAGACATCTGACTGTAATCTTAAATTCAAAAATGAATTACTCGATTTAGGCATTATTGATGAAGATTGGTTAAACGAATTAGATAATGCACATAAATCTATTATAGATAAAGCTACAAAAGATGCTGAAAATGCTCAATATCCAGATGTAGAAGAAACATATCAATATGTGTATGATCCGGAAGGAGATATTTTCAATGACTAAAATGAGTTATATAGAAGCCATTCAAAATGCACAAGACTTGGCTATGGAAAAAGATAATAATATTTTTATATTAGGAGAAGATGTAGGACGAAAAGGTGGTGTATTCGGTGCTACACGTGGTTTGCAAGAAAAATATGGAGAACTGCGTGTAATTGATACGCCTTTAGCAGAATCAAATATTATCGGTACTGCAATTGGTGCAGCAATGCTTGGCAAACGCCCTATAGCTGAAATTCAATTCGCAGATTTTATTTTACCAGCAGTTAATCAAATTATTAGTGAAGCTGCTAAAATGCGATATCGTTCTAATAACGATTGGCAATGTCCTTTAACTGTTCGTGCACCATTTGGTGGTGGCGTACATGGTGGTTTATATCATTCTCAAAGTATTGAGAGTATCTTTGCGTCTACACCTGGATTAACAATTGTAATTCCTTCAACTCCATATGATGCGAAAGGTTTATTATTATCTTCAATTGAATCAAATGATCCAGTATTATTTTTTGAACATAAAAAAGCATACCGATTTTTAAAAGACGAAGTACCCGATTCTTACTATACTATCCCTTTGGGTAAAGCTGATGTTAAACGTGAAGGTGATGATATTACAGTTTTCACTTATGGTTTATGTGTTAACTATTGTATTCAAGCGGCCGATATTTTAGAGGCAGATGGCATTAGCGTTGAAGTAGTGGACTTAAGAACAGTTTATCCATTAGATAAAACAACGATTATTGAACACGCTAAACGAAATGGTAAGATTTTGCTTGTAACTGAAGACAATCTTGAAGGTAGTGTTATGTCTGAAGTTTCAGCAATCATAGCCGAACATTGTTTATTCGAATTAGATGCACCAATTATGCGGTTAGCTGGTCCTGATGTTCCATCAATGCCATTTTCTCCTAACTTAGAAAATGAAGTAATGATGAATCCTGATAAGATATTAAAAAAAATGCGTGAGTTAGCACAATTTTAGGGAGGTAACATAATGGATGTTAAAATGCCAAAATTAGGAGAAAGTGTCCATGAAGGTACAATCGAACAATGGTTAGTTTCTGAAGGGGATCATGTGGATGAATATGAACCACTATGTGAAGTAGTTACAGATAAAGTAACAGCAGAAGTTCCTTCAACTATTTCTGGTACAATTACAGAGTTAATTGCTACTGAAGGTGAAACGATTGAAATCAATCAAACCATTTGTAAAATTCAACCCGATGATACATCTTTAAATTCTAATCAAGACGATACTGACGAAACTAATGAAACACCCAGTCAAACACAAAGTAATTCTGTAAAGAGCCAGTCTAAGCCTTCTAACACAAATCAATCATCTAAGCATTCGATCAATAATGGAAGATTTTCTCCAGTCGTATTTAAGATAGCTTCAGAAAACGATATTGATTTATCACAAGTCCCAGGCACAGGATTTGAAGGTAGAGTAACCAAAAAAGATATTGAAACTTATATTCAAGAAAACAACCAACAAAATTCAAAAGAAACATATACCACTCAGATAACGAATCATTCCGAAACAACTTCAAGAAATAATAACGCTTCATTAAATGAACCATTAGACGATTATACAATATCAGTTAAAGGCGTGCGAAAAGCAATTGCCCAAAATATGGTTACCAGTGCCACTGAAATTCCACATGGCTGGATGATGATAGAAGTCGATGCTACAAATCTTGTGAAAACTAGAAATCATTATAAGACTGTGTTTAAAAAACAAGAAGGATATAATTTAACTTTCTTTGCTTTCTTTGTAAAAGCTGTAGCAGAAGCTTTGAAATCTAATCCATTACTTAATAGCAGTTGGGATGGTAATGAAATTATAATTCATAAAGACATCAATATTTCAATAGCTGTAGCTGATGAAGATAAATTATATGTTCCTGTAATTAAAAATGCTGATGAAAAATCAATTAAAGGTATTGCTAGAGAAATCAATCAACTAGCACAAAAAGCTCGAAATCAACAACTGGCTCAAGAAGACATGACTGGTGGTACTTTTACAGTTAATAATACTGGTACATTTGGTTCTGTATCTTCAATGGGTATTATTAATCATCCTCAAGCAGCAATTTTACAAGTAGAATCAATTGTTAAAAAACCTGTTGTCATCGACGATATGATAGCTATAAGAAATATGGTTAATTTATGTATTTCAATTGATCATCGTATTTTAGATGGTGTTCAAACTGGACGATTTATGTCGCAAGTAAAAAATCGAATTGAAAGCTATTCAATTGAAACAACAAATATTTATTAAAAGTTTGTTATATTACAACCAA
Source organism: Staphylococcus sp. HMSC035D11 (assembly GCF_001836075.1). Classification (NCBI taxonomy): domain Bacteria; kingdom Bacillati; phylum Bacillota; class Bacilli; order Caryophanales; family Staphylococcaceae; genus Staphylococcus; species Staphylococcus sp. HMSC035D11. Next base: position 155,402 of record NZ_KV827231.1, on the reverse strand, counting down.
CCTATTTGAACTATATGTTGTAAATTAGTAAAATGACAATAAATAATAATTGACTGAAAGGTGATTCTAAATGGATTTAAATTTTGATTTATATATGAATGGTGTTGTAGAACAAGCTAGAAATGAAATTGAATCTGCTGGTTATGAACAATTAACTACTTCAGATGAAGTTGATAAAGTATTTAAACAAGATGGCACTACACTCGTAATGATAAATTCTGTTTGTGGATGTGCAGGAGGTATAGCGCGTCCAGCAGCAAGTCACGCACTTCATTATGATAAGTTACCTAATAGATTGGTTACTGTATTTGCTGGTCAAGATAAAGAAGCAACTCAGCAAGCAAGAGACTATTTTGAAGGATACGCACCTTCAAGTCCTTCATTTGCACTGATGAAAGATGGTAAGATTACTGAAATGATAGAACGCCATCAAATAGAAGGTCATGACGTAATGGATGTTATCAATCAACTTCAAAAGTTATTTGATAAGTATTGTGAAGAAAGATAAGAGGAACAATACATGCTAACTTTAAATCCTTATAGAATTGGATTTAGAACACTTAAAACAGCTGTAGGAATTACTTTAGGTGTTATTTTAGCTAAATGGATAGGGCTTGATAACTATGCTTCAAGTGCTATCCTCATTGTTCTATGTATTAAACATACTAAGGTTCACTCACTACAAGCAATTGGTTCTCGATTCGTTTCGTGTTTATTAATGTTATTTTTTGGTTCATTTATTTTTAATTTACTTGGTCAAAATGCAATCGTTTTAGGATTAATTGTTTTATTATTTATTCCACTTACAGTGATGTTGAATGTTCAAGAAGGTGTAGTGACAAGTTGTGTCATTTTACTTCACGTATTTAATGCCAAAGTTATTGGGCTTCATTTAATTATTAATGAAATTTTACTTCTTATCATTGGCTTAGGAATAGCATTTTTAATGAATTTAATTATGCCTAGTCTAGATAATACATTAGGTAATTTTAAGAAAGAAATTGAAAATGAAATTAAAACAATATTTACACAATATAGTGAAGCATGTTTAAATATTAATAAACAATTGTCAATTTCTTTTGATACATTAGAAAACAATATTCGTAAGGCTAAATCTATTGCTTTTAGAGACGTTAAAAATCACTTTGTGCGAAATGAAAACTCATATTATCACTATTTTGATATGAGAGAAGAACAACTAGAAATACTACGCAGAATCCAAACATTAATTCATAATACTTCAGCTAATGATCCTTTGTTAGAGACTGTTGCCCATTTAATGGCTGAAATTGGAGATAATGTTAATAGTAATGATTATACTGTATTAAGACTACATTCATTATATGAGATACGTTTAAAATTAGACGAATTGCCATTGCCAGAATCACATCAATCTTTAAAATCAAGAGCAAGTATGATGCAAATTTTAAATGAATTAGAAGAATATTTAAATATTAAATCTCAATTCGGCTCTTTAAAATTACATAGTGAAATATAACATCTAAGATTAACTTCTAATCAAAGTAAAAAGACAAACTTTCTTTAAATACAAAAAGTTTGTCTTTTTTATTTGCATAATTTTAAGAAATAATAATAAAAACTATCGTCAAATTCGAATTTTTGTCGATAGTTTTTAATCTAATTAATTTTTAATGCATGAGAGGAACAAGACTTGTAAGTAACAATGCAGCTACAACTGCAATTAACATGATAATGATAATAATCTTTAGCACTTTATTATTCAATGTAAACGCTCCTTGAAACCTTTAAAATAATTTGATTATTCGTTATATTAATAACTTATAGTATATAAAATAACCTTAAATGATTTCGATAAAAATGGCAATCAATTTATTTACTCTAATTGTCAAAGTCAGTTAAAATATTATCTATATAAGAAAGGGGTTTTCATAATGATTAATAGTCGCCGTTTACTTAATACTTTTTTAGAGTTAGTGCAAATTAATTCTGAAACTGGGAATGAAGAAACGATACAACCCATTCTAAAAAAGAAATTTATAGATTTAGGATTAAAAGTTGTAGAAGATAATGCGTCTAAAAGAGAATGGTTAGGTGCAAATAATTTAATTTGTACCTTACCAAGTAGTAAAGGAAAAGAACATGTTTCTAAAATCTATTTTACTAGCCATATGGATACGGTTGTTCCAGGTATTAACGTTAAACCGATCCTTAAAGAAGATGGCTATGTATATTCAAATGGCACAACTGTATTAGGAGCAGATGATAAAGCAGGTATAGCTGCTTTGTTAGAAATGATTCAAACTATAAACGAACAACAATTACCTCATGGACAAATTCAATTTATTATCACTGTAGGAGAAGAAGCAGGTTTAAAAGGTGCTAAAGAATTAGATCAAAACTTGATAGATGCGGAGTTCGGCTATGCTGTCGATGCCAGCCAAGCGGTTGGAACAACAGTGGTGGGTGCTCCAACTCAAATGATTATCAATACAACTATTTATGGGAAAACAGCACATGCTAGTAAACCCAACCAAGGTATAAGTGCAATTCATATTGCAGCTAAGGCGATTAATAAAATGCATTTAGGTCAGATTGATCAAGATACCACAGCGAATATTGGTAAATTTTATGGTGGTTCTGCTACAAATATTGTTGCAGATAAAGTCATTTTAGAGGGAGAAGCTCGTTCGCATAATGATAAAAGTTTAGAATATCAAGTCAACCATATGAAAGAGACTTTCGAAACGACAGCAAAAGAATTAGGGGGTAAAGCAAACGTTGAAATTTCTAAGAGTTATCCTGGTTTTAGAAGAAACGATTCTGAGACTGTAACTCAATATGCTATAAAAAGTGCGAAAATTTTAGGCCTTTCAGGTAAAACTGTTATTGCTGGCGGAGGTTCAGATGGAAGTATTATTAATACGTATCATATTCCAACTGTTATATTAGGTGTAGGATATGAACATATTCATACTACTTCTGAACGTATTCCTGTAGCTGCTTTAAATCAACTTACGAATCAATTGATTAAAATTGTTGAATTAGTAGCGAAATAATATTTTACTTTAGTGAAGTCATTTATATTTTTGTGATACAATACTAATGAAATTATTGAATAAGAGAGGTAAGTAATATGACTCAACAAATAGGTGTAGTAGGTTTAGCTGTTATGGGTAAAAACCTAGCATGGAATATCGAATCACGTGGTTATAGCGTATCTGTTTATAACCGTTCTAGTGATAAAACAGATTTAATGATTAAGGAATCAGAAGGTAAACAAATTCATCCAACGTATTCTTTAGAAGATTTTGTAAACTCTTTAGAAAAACCACGTAAAATATTATTAATGGTTAAAGCTGGTCCTGCTACAGATGCAACAATTGATAGCTTATTGCCTTTATTAGATGACGATGACATTTTAATTGATGGCGGTAATACAAACTATCAAGATACAATTCGTCGTAACAAAGCACTTGCTGAAAGTGGTATCAACTTTATTGGAATGGGTGTTTCTGGTGGTGAAATCGGAGCGTTAACTGGTCCATCTTTAATGCCTGGTGGTCAACAAGAAGCTTACAACAAAGTAAGTGATATTTTAGATGCCATTGCTGCTAAAGCAAAAGATGGTGCTGCATGTGTAGAATATATTGGACCAAATGGTGCAGGACATTATGTAAAAATGGTTCATAATGGTATCGAATATGCTGATATGCAATTAATTGCTGAAAGTTATGCAATGATGAAAGAATTATTAGGTATGTCTCATGAAGAAATTTCTAAAACGTTTAAAGAATGGAATGCTGGAGAATTAGAAAGTTATTTAATTGAAATAACAGGCGATATTTTCACTAAATTAGATGAAAATAATGAACCTCTTGTAGAAAAAATTCTTGATACTGCGGGTCAAAAAGGAACTGGTAAATGGACATCAATTAATGCATTAGAATTAGGTATACCATTAACAATCATTACTGAATCTGTATTTGCACGTTTCATTTCTTCAATTAAAGAAGAACGCGTGAATGCATCGAAAGTATTAAGTGGTCCTAAATCAAACTTTGATGGCAATAGAGAAGACTTCTTAGAAAAAATCCGTAAAGCGTTATATATGAGTAAAATTTGTTCATACGCTCAAGGTTTCGCACAAATGCGTAAAGCGAGCAATGAAAATGAATGGAACCTTAAATTAGGTGATTTAGCAATGATTTGGCGTGAAGGTTGTATTATTCGTGCTCAATTCTTACAAAAAATTAAAGACGCATATGACAATAATTCAGGTCTTCAAAACTTATTATTAGACCCTTATTTCAAAGGTATTGTTACTGAATATCAAGATGCACTTAGAGAAGTAGTTGCTACTGGTGTTAAAAATGGCGTACCAACACCTGGTTTCTCAGCAAGTATCAGCTATTATGATAGCTACCGTTCAGAAGATCTACCTGCTAATTTAATTCAAGCTCAACGTGATTATTTTGGTGCACATACGTATGAACGTAAAGATAAAGATGGTATTTTCCATACTCAATGGACTGAAGAATAATCATTGTAGAATTAAAAATCTGGGACATCATTAAGTGTCTCAGATTTTTTTATTATGACAGTTTTGTATAGATGTCTTAATACATATAGCCTTGCTATTTAATTTACATTTAATCGATATATCCCAAGTTGACATTTAGAGACTCGATTAGTACGATAAATATAGGTGTAAACGTTTTCTAAATAACTGGATTATCGCTATATAATGCTATTACATATTATTTTATATTTATATAAATCCAGAAAAATTTAGATTATATATTGAAGACTAACATTGACTATTAAATATTTAACTCGAATATTATGATTAATTATTTCAAAGTTAATTGATTTACATAATACTTTCAAAGGAGCGATATAAATGGAAAAAAATTGGTGGAAAGAAGCCGTAGCATATCAAGTGTATCCGAGAAGTTTTAATGATAGCAATAATGATGGTATTGGTGATTTACCAGGGATGGTAGAAAAATTGGACTATCTGAAAGATTTAGGTATTGATGTCATTTGGCTTAGTCCAATGTATAAATCTCCAAACGATGATAATGGTTATGATATTAGTGATTATCAAGATATTATGGAAGAATTTGGAACAATGGAAGACTTTAATCATTTATTATCTGAGACTCATAAGCGTGGAATGAAATTAATTTTAGACCTTGTTGTTAACCATACATCTGATGAACACCCATGGTTTATAGAATCTCGTTCTAGTAAAGATAATCCTAAACGAGATTGGTATATTTGGGCAGATCCTAAATCTGACGGTTCTGAACCTAATAATTGGGAAAGTATTTTCAATGGTTCAACATGGGAATATGATGACACAACAAAACAGTATTATTTCCACTTATTTAGTAAAAAGCAACCTGATTTAAATTGGAGTAATCCTGACGTTAGAGAAGCTGTTTTTAAAATGATGAATTGGTGGTTCGAAAAAGGAATTGATGGCTTTAGAGTCGATGCGATCACACATATCAAAAAAACATTTGAAGCTGGTGATTTACCTGTTCCAAAAGGAAAACAATACGCTCCAGCATTTGATGTTGATATGAATCAACCAGGCATTCAAGATTGGCTTCAAGAAATGAAGGACAAATCACTTAGCCATTATGACATTATGACTGTTGGCGAAGCAAATGGCGTAAATCCAGATAATGCAAAAGAGTGGGTTGGAGAAAAAGAAGGTAAATTCAATATGATTTTCCAATTTGAACATTTAGGTTTATGGAGTACTGGAGACTCTAAATTTGATGTTTTATCTTATAAAAATGTATTAAACCGTTGGCAAAAACAACTAGAGGGTATAGGATGGAATGCACTATTTATTGAAAATCATGATCAACCTAGACGTGTTTCTACTTGGGGAGATGATACAAAGTATTGGTTTGAATCTGCTACTAGCCATGCAGTGGTATATTTCTTACAACAAGGCACACCTTTTATTTATCAAGGTCAAGAAATTGGTATGACAAACTATCCATTTGAAAGTATTGAAACATTTAACGATGTTGCTGTAAAAACAGAATATCAAATTGTTAAATCTCAAGGTGGAGATGTTAATCAGTTATTAGATAAATATAAAATGGAGAATCGTGATAATTCTAGAACACCTATGCAGTGGACTAATGAAGTAAATGGAGGTTTTACTGAAGGTACGCCATGGTTCCCAGTCAACCCTAACTATAAAACAATAAATGTAGCACAACAATCCGAAGATTCAGATTCCGTTCTTAATTTTTATAAACGTCTAATTAAATTAAAAAAATCCGATGATATATATACTTATGGTGAATTTAATTTAATCGATGATGCGAATGAGAATATTTTTGCTTACACACGTAAACTTAATAATAAGACAGTTCTAGTTGCAGGAAATTTAACAGATCATGTTGCATCATTAAATTTACCATTTGAAGTTGAAGCATCTCAAATTAAGCTACACAATTATAAAAATGATTTAGATATCACTAATATGAAACCTTTTGAAGCATTCGTAGCCGAACTTTAATAGTAAAGCGTTAGATGACATAAGTTTAATAACTTAGTCATCTAACGCTTCTTTTATTCTATATCATAAGTTTCTTGTTTAATAGGTAGCCATAATTGTATTTTAGTGAACGGGTCCTCGAATGAGAGATCAAAAGGATAAATTTCAACATATAAGCTATTTTTTTCATAGGGTAGAGTAAGTTGTAAGCTGGATTCAATATAATACCAAGCTTCATTAACAGTATAATCCACTTGACCTTGCAAATTAAATTTTGCATAGTGTCGCCCTGGTAACAATCGGCTTTCTAAGTGAGCTGGATAACGTTCACTAGGTACGCCCACAAATAATTCTACACCTTCATCTAAAGGACATGTAATAACAAATAACTCATATGGACTTATATTATTATATCGTTTTAATTCTTTTATTTTACCATCTAAATATAAATCTTCTAAAAAGTCAGGAACTTTGTAAGGGTTAGATAGTTGATTAGCCTCAATATATTTTACATATCCAACTAAAGGTGTGTCTTTAGTCGTTTCTAGTCTGTAAGGGTATGGTGCTCTTTCTGTAGTTGTTAATTTAATATACAAGCGTTCATTCATTTTTAGTTCTTCTTTTTTAGTAGAAGCTTGAATAGGAGATATTCCATGAAAATCACTAAAATCATTTGCAAAGTCATTTGAACTTAAATAATTATAGCGTTTTGCTACATCAACTAATCTCGAAGAACTTTGTATCATTTCTTTAGCAGCTTCAGTCATTTTTCGAGAGTGAGCATAACTTTCAGGAGGTTGTCCAACAATCATTTTAAACGATTGATCAAGATGGTAAGGAGAGAGACCAACGTAATCACTTAAATCTTGCAAATTAAAAGGCTCTAATAAATGATCTTCTATATATACAATTGCCTGTTGTATCTGCTTGATAACGTCCAAAACTTTCACTCCAATAAATTTACAATCAATACTAATATTTTACATTATTTTATAAAAATATACATCAATAATATAAAATTAAATTAAATTTTTAAATGACTCTTTCAATATTCAATTTAAAAAGGACAAGACCTTATTTTCAATGAGTGAAAATAATATAATGTGTCTTATCCTTTATACATTTATCACATGAAACGTCTAGTATATCTGTTTATTGAATATCGTCCCACCAATGATTTCCGTCTCTGCTTAATAATAAATCACTTTCGATAGGGCCATTTGTCCCTGATTTATAGTTAGGGAAGTTTGGATCAATCATAGTCCAATGTTCTTGAATAGCGTCTACAAATTTCCATGTAGATTTAAGTTCTTCCCAATGTGTAAAGTTCGTTGCATCACCTTTAAGACAATCGAATAACAAGTTTTCATATGCATCTACTGTGTTCATTTTATCTTGTGCACTCATAGCATAAGACAGTTGAACAGGCTTTGTTTCGATACCTTGAATACTTTTCTTAGCATTTAAGTGTAATGAAATACCTTCATTAGGTTGAATATTAATAACTAATAAATTAGAATCTAGTAATCGATCCGTTTGATAATATAAATTCATAGGAACTTCTTTAAATTCTACAACAACTTGTATACATTTAGACTTCATACGCTTACCAGTACGAATGTAGAATGGTACACCAGCCCAACGGAAGTTATCGATAGTTAATCTTCCAGAAACAAAGGTTGGTGTATTGGAATCAGATGCAACACGATCTTCATCTCTATAAGCGATAACACGTTGGTCATTAATAGTTCCTTCTCCATATTGTCCACGCACAAAGTTTTGATTGACTTCTTCAGGTTTTAATTGTCTTAAAGATTTTAATACTTTCACCTTTTCAGCTCGAATATCTTCACTTTTAAGACTAATAGGTGCTTCCATTGCTAGTAATGCAACCATTTGTAACATATGGTTTTGTACCATATCTTTTAATGCACCGCTCGATTCATAATAACCTCCACGATCTTCAACACCTAGTATTTCTGAAGAAGTGATTTGTATATTAGAGATATACTTATTATTCCAAAGAGGTTCAAACATCGCATTAGCGAATCGTAGAACTTCGATATTTTGCACCATATCTTTACCAAGATAGTGATCAATTCTGTATATTTCTTCTTCTTTAAATGATTGTCGTAATTGATTATTTAATTTTTCAGCAGATTTAAAATCACTACCAAATGGTTTTTCAATTACAAGGCGTTTAAATCCTTTAGTTTCAGTTAAGCCAGAAGCTTTTAAATAATCAGAAATTGGTCCAAAGAATTGAGGTGCCATTGCTAAATAGAATAGGCGATTACCTTCTAATTTAAATGTATCATCAAGTTCATTAGAGAATGCTAATAATTCATGATAACTTTCTTCTTCATTGACATCATTTTTAAAATAAAAAACATGTTCTATGAATTCGTCGAGTCGATCAGTATCTTTGACGTGCGTTTGAATAGATTGTTTAACTTGTTCACGGAAAAAGTCGTTAGTATAATCTCTTCGACCAACGCCAATAATGGCAATATGTTCATCTAAATTATCTTGTTGATATAAGTGGAATAAAGAAGGGAATAATTTTCTATGACTCAAATCTCCAGTTGCGCCAAATATAGTAATTAAACAAGGGATATGTTTAGTGTGTGTGTTCAAATTCAAAACCTCAATTCTTTAATTGCTATGATTAATTCATTATAAATTAAAACTGTTTTTCTTGATATGTTTTTGCCTAAAATTGTTGATAATATTTACAACATTAAACTAAATAACATACAATTTATTTTTTATAAGTTACATTATACCCTAAATTCTGATAAATTCATTTATTTTATTTCATATGATAACAAACTTATAGACGTATGATAAAATATATTGAAGAAAGAGGAGGCAAATGCATGGAAGTTACATTTTTTGGAACGAGTGCGGGTTTACCTACTAAAGATCGTAATACTCAAGCGATTGCTTTAAACCTAGAACCTTATTCAAATTCAATATGGTTATTCGATGTAGGAGAGGGGACTCAACATCAAATTTTGCATCACTCGATAAAATTAGGCAAAGTTGATCATATTTTTATCACGCATATGCATGGCGACCACATTTTTGGATTACCTGGATTATTAACAAGTCGTTCATTCCAAGGTGGAGAAGATAAGCCATTGACGTTAATAGGGCCAACAGGTTTGCAACAATTTATTGAAACCGCTTTGAAATTATCTGAATCTCATTTAAACTATCCTATTACATATATTGAAATTGATAATAATTTTACATATCATCATAATGGCTTTACAGTTTCATCAAGGTTATTAAATCATGGTATACCTTCATATGGTTATCGAATTGAGGCTCCTACAACACCAGGTACAATTGATGTAACTGCATTAAAGGCAATTGGACTAGAACCGGGTCCTAAATATCAAGAAGTAAAAATGTTTGATACTTTTGAATATAATAATCAAATTTATCTTTCTAAAGACTTTAAAGGTCCAGCCAAACCAGGACCTATTGTTACTATTTTTGGAGATACGAAACCATGTGATAACGAATATATACTTGCAGAAAATGCGGATATTATGATTCATGAAGCAACATATATTGACGGTGACAAAATTTTAGCAAATAACTATCATCATAGTCACATTGACGATGTATTTAGGTTAATTCATCAGTCTAATGTGAAGAAAAGTTTTATTACCCATCTAAGTAATCGATATAATTTAGAAGATATAGAAGAGATAAACCGTGCATTAAAAGAAATGAAAGATACACCAAATTTTGAGTTTGTTAAAGACTTTGATACATTCAAATTTTAAATAATAATAGCGTTTTAAATGCTACGTAAAAACTAAAAAATAGCTATAACGATATGTATGACTTAATTTTCGTTATAGTTATTTTTAATATTTATTACTCATCTTCACTTTTAGAAAGGGCGATACTTCTATGAACTGCAGCATCTAGACAGGCTTTAAAAATACTCTCAATATCATGTCGATCAAGTTCATTTAATCCAGCTTGTGTTGTGCCACCTTTAGAGGTAATATTTTTTCTAAGTTGTTCCATACTTAAATCCGATCGTTCAATCATCTTACTTGTTCCAATAATGAGATTCTTAATGGATTCTTCAACTTGTTTTTTTTCAAGACCTAATGATGTTCCTGCTTTAACATATTGTTCAAATACATGATATAAAAAAGCTGGTCCGCTTCCTGTAATAGCCGTCACTTGATGTAAATATTCTTCGTCAACTTCAATAACTGAGCCAAAAGCACTAATTAATTCTGTTACTTCATCTTTAGAATGAGGATCGAAATTACCAGAAAAACTAATACCTGTTACTGAATGACCTACCTGTGCATTTGTATTGGGCATAATTCTAGCAACGGGATTATTCGTTTCTAACTTTTCTCGGATATAATTTATCGATAAACCAGCCATAATAGATATAAAACGATGGTCTGATTGTATATGTGATTTAATACGTGATGCGACCGTTTCAAAATCATGAGGCTTAGTACCTAGAAAAACATAATCTGCATCTTTTAATAAAAATGCATCATCGTAACTATATTTTACTCCTAATTCTTTCGCAAATGATTTTAAAGTATTTTCATTTGATTTATTTGTTAAATAAATATCGTTATGATTTAATATTTTAGAATCAATAATTCCTTTAAAAATGGCTTGTGCCATGTTACCAGCGCCATAAAATACTAACTTCATAAAACAGCACCATCCTTACCCTTAATTGATAAAACTATAGTAACATATTCAATATAATTATTATCAAAAATTAACTATACTTGTTAGATAGGAGAGAGTCATCCGTGATTGTAGGTAAACATTTCATCGTAACTGGAGGAACTAGTGGTTTAGGTTTAGAAATAACGAAAGAATTATTAAAAAAAGGCGCATATATTACCCTCATTGTTCGTAGTACGGAGAAATTCGAAAATATTAATTTTAATCCGTACAAACATCGTGTTTCAATGATTAAATGTAATTTACAAGATACTTCACAAATAGATAATATTTCTAAATCCCTTTGTTATCCGATTGACGGAATCATTTATAGTGCAGGTTTAGGCTTTTTTAAATCAATACAATCTCATTCGTTAGAAGAAATCATGGAAACTTATCATGTGAATGTGCTTGGTTTTATTACATTATTTAAAACTGTTAAACCCTATTTAACAATGAACGCTTCTATAGTGGCTATTTCTAGTCAGGCAGCATTTGTAACGCAAGCGAATGCTGCATTTTATGGCTCATCTAAAGCTGCTTTAAATGGCGTATTAAATGCTCTAAGAATTGAGGAACAAGACTTTCATGTAATGACTGTTAATCCAGGTCCCATTAATACACCATTTCATAAAAAAGCAGATCCATTATTGAAGTATGCTAATAAATATGCATCACTAATGATAGATCCCAAAATACTCGCAGAAGACATCGTTAAAGGTATCATCCCTCGTAAAGTAGAAATTAACAAGCCGCTATGGATGAATCCACTATTAAAACTTTACCAATTAGCTCCTAGAAAAATTGAAAAATATTTTACTTCATTGTTTAAAAATAAAATATAATTTAACCTAAAAAAGTGATGAAGCATTCATCATAGATACTTCATCACTTGTACTTTACATCAACGATTGTTTATAAGAATTTATAATAATGATTCCTTACTCAAGATGCTGAGTATATTCCAAATCTTTCACACGGTGACGTGCAGATTTAATTTGATCCAAACTTATTGTTTTATTAAAATTAGCAATATTATCTTTTAATTGTGAAACAGAACTTGCACCAACAATAATAGAACCTAATGCATCATGGGATTTTAAATATTCGAATGATAAAGCACTTAAATTACTTTCAACTTCCTTAACAGAAGCAATCGTTTCTCCTAATTCATGATAATTATAGTCAAAAATACCATCAGAGAATTTCTGATCAAGTACATTAACACTATTTGAAGTAAGTAACCCTTTAAACACGGGACCACGTGCTAAAACTTTTACGCCATGAGAATGAATATGATTTAAAAGACGTTCTGGACGATTATCAATAAGATTAAATTGAGACATAATCGTTTCTATTTGACTGTGTTTTAAATAATACTCAATCACGTTAGGTCTAATAGAAGAGATTCCATAAGCTTTGATTACACCTTCTTTTTTCAGTTCATCGAATGCACTAATCGTCTCATCTAGGGGATCATCAATTGTACCTCCGTGAAGTTGATAAAGATCTAACTGTTCTAAGCCTAATCGTTTTAAAGAACTTTTAACACTTTCTTTAATATATTTTTTTGAAGGATCCCAAGTAGTACTACCATCATTAAGTGGTCTATTTCCTACTTTTGTTCCTATAACAATATCATCTCTATTTTGATATTTCTTTAAAGACTTTCCAACAATGTCTTCATTGACCCCTCTATCATAAATATCTGCGGTATCAAAATATGTGATATCATTTTCAATTGCACACTCAATAATTTCTTCTGCATGATGATATTCTGTGCCTAAACTCATACAGCCTAAACCTAGTTCCGAAATTTCAATGCCACTTTTTAATATATTTTTTTGCATGAACAATCTCCTTCCGATACACTTTAGTTAACGCATTTATCTTATCAATTTATTAACTTAATGAAAAGGGACGTGGATATAATGGACTTTAATGAAAAAACTTTTGATAGAACAGTCATTTATAATGGTAAAATTATCGATCTAGAACTACACGATGTGGAATTACCAGACGGAAAAACTTCCAAGAGAGAAATTATCAAGCATAATGGTGCTGTGGCAATTTGCGCTATTACTCCAGAAAAAGAAGTATTATTGGTTAAACAATATCGTAAACCTATTGAAAAACCCTTGTTAGAAATTCCAGCAGGTAAACTAGAAGAAGATGAAGAAAGAGAAGAAGCAGCTAAACGCGAATTAGAAGAAGAAACTGGCTACAAAGCTAATCATCTAACGTTCATCACTCATATGTATGGTTCTCCAGGATTTTCAAATGAGAAACTAACCATTTATTTTACTGATCATTTAAGTGTAGGAGAATTAAATCTGGATGATGACGAATTTGTAGAATTGCATAAAATACACTTAGACGATATCCATGCACTTATAGAAAATCATGAAATTGAAGATGCGAAAACAATGATTGCTTTACAATATGTATTATTAAATTATAATCATTCTAAATAAGATGTGATAACTACTTGATTTTTACTAAATTTATTGGTAATTTATTAATTGAAATAATTTAGTTTAAAATGATTATAATTAATTGAGGAGTGATGCTCCCGTGGAAGAACGTCTAAATAGAGTAAAACAACAATTACAGCAATCTTCTTATAAATTAACACCTCAACGCGAAGCAACAGTTCGTGTGTTAATTGAGAATGAAAAAGATCATCTCAGTGCTGAAGATGTATATTTAAAAGTAAAAGATAAAGCACCTGAAATAGGTTTAGCTACTGTTTATCGAACTTTAGAACTACTTGCTGAATTAAAAGTAGTAGATAAAATTAATTTTGGTGATGGCGTAGCGCGATTTGATTTGAGAAAAGAAGGTGCTAAACATTTTCATCATCACTTAGTTTGTATGGAATGTGGTAGGGTAGATGAAATTCATGAAGACTTACTACCAAAAGTAGAAGAACGTGTTGAATCAGAATATCAATTTAAAATTTTGGATCACCGCTTAACATTTCACGGTATATGTTCAGAATGCCAAGCTAAAGGTAAATAATAAGTTAAACTTAATAAAGTGTTGTATCAACTCTATATACAAATGCTTGAAGAACTTTTCAAGATAAAAAAGTAATATGTAATAATTAATCGATAGAAGGTGTGAAATTAAGAATCAACTTTGAATTCTATTTCATACCTTTTTTATATAAACAGAGGTGTAATATGAATACGATTATTGAAGAATTTTTAAAATTTATTCAAATTGAAAAGGGATTGAGTGAAAATACTATCGGCGCATATCGACGTGATTTAGCTAAATATGAAGAATACATGAAAGAACATAAAATTGCTCATATCGATTTTATTGATCGCCAAGTTATACAAGAATGCTTAGGATATTTAATAGACCAAGGTGCTTCTGCTAAATCAATGGCGCGTTTTATCTCTACAATTCGCAATTTTCATCAATTTGCACTTAGAGAAAAATATGCCGCTAAAGATCCAACTGTCTTAATTGAGACTCCGAAATATGAGAAGAAGTTACCCGATGTTTTAGAAGTTGAGGAAGTCATTCAACTTTTGGAAACACCGGACTTAAATAAGAAAAATGGGTATCGTGATCGTACAATATTAGAATTATTATATGCGACTGGCATGCGTGTTTCTGAACTGATACAAATTAATATTGAGGATATAAATCTTATTATGGGATTTGTTAGAGTATTTGGTAAAGGTAATAAAGAACGAATTATACCATTAGGAGACACTGTGATTGAATTTCTAGATACGTATTTAGAAAAGATACGTCCTCAACTTTTGAAAAAGACTATTACGAATGTATTGTTTTTAAATATGCACGGTAGACCTTTAACTAGACAAGGGATATGGAAGATGATTAAACAATATGGTTCAAAGGCCAATATTAATAAAACTTTAACTCCTCATACGTTGAGACATTCATTTGCTACACATCTTTTAGAAAATGGGGCAGATTTAAGAGCAGTTCAAGAAATGCTTGGTCATTCAGATATTTCAACGACGCAACTTTATACACATGTGTCTAAATCTCAAATAAGACAAATGTATAATCAATTCCATCCCAGAGCTTAAAATAAAAGAAAGAAAAGTGAATGATTTAACTTTTCTTTCTTTTATTTTTAAGTGCTTTTTTTCTAGCTGCAATGATATCGCTTCTATCTCTTAGACGATGGCAATGAACAATCATGTCATCATTGTTAATTTGTGTCTTATATTCATAATTAGGATATAAATTGATAATTTCCCTTTCTACCGCAGATTTAATTGGCAACTGTATTGGTTGAAATGTCTGATCATATTTCACTTTTTCTATTTGATTTTGAATCAATAAAGTAAATTCATTGACCTTTAAACCTAGTGTCTCTTTATCTTTTGCATGCTTAAATGTATATAACGCTTTTTTAAAGCTTTTTAATGCACCTAACTTATTACACCGTCTATAGTGATACATTGCAGTTGAAAATAATATTAAACTAACTACAGCATCTTTCTTAGAAAAATTAGGGTTAGACTTCCATAATTCTTCTAAAATATCATGACATAAAAAATAATGTTGGTGTGTATGAAATTGATAGTAGAAGTGACTTAATGCTTTATTCATGAATACTCATCCTTAATTTAATTCTAATATATATTCATGCTATAATATTTAAGTGAATTATGCACAATTTAGATTTTATAATACAAGGAAGTTAATTTATGTACGAAGTTAAATTAGATGCTTTTAATGGCCCATTAGATTTACTTCTTCATTTAATCCATAAATATGAAATAGATATTTATGATATACCAATGAAAGCTTTAACTGAACAATATATGCAATATGTTCATGCAATGAAAGAAGTTGAAATTAATATTGCAAGTGAATATTTAGTGATGGCTTCAGAGTTATTAATGATAAAAAGTAGATTATTATTGCCACAACAAGAAACTGAAAATGACTTAGAAGAAGATCCTCGTGAGGAACTTGTAGGTCGTTTAATCGAATATCAAAATTATAAAGAATATTCTTTACTATTAACAGAATTAAAGAAAGAAAGAGAATTATATTATACTAAATCACCAGCTGATTTATCTCACTTAGAAAAAAAAA
>NZ_KV827231.1:120256-138972 GCF_001836075.1 Staphylococcus sp. HMSC035D11 | reverse complement strand
AAAAAAAAACGCATTGGGACAAAAATCAAACGATTGATTTGACTCAACTGATTGTTGCATACCAAAGAGTAAAAAATAGAGTAGCATTAAATACGCCAAAAGCAGTTGAAATTTCAAAAGATATTTTTACAATTCAACAAGCTACTGAAGTGGTTGCTAAACATTTAGAGAAACAAACATCATTTAACTTCTTTAGTTTATTTAACTTTAATGAACCTGTGAGTAAAGTTGTTACACATTTCTTAGCAATATTAGAAATGTCTAAAGCAGGTCTTATTAATATAGAACAGTCAAATAACTTTGAAGACATCAATATCATTAGAGGAGTGAACTATTCTATTGGATAACATTGGCATTATAGAGTCATTATTATTTACTGTAGGCGATGAAGGACTCGAAGCACGTCAGCTTGCAGATATTTTAAAAATGGATTTAGATGAACTTGATCAATTAATTTCGACGTATCATTCAAAAGGTCTTGAAATACAAAGATATGGTTCCATTTATATGTTAACCTCCAAAAAAGAGAGTGCTCCTTTTATCGAAGTATTAGTGAATCAAAAAGCAAACATGAAATTATCTCAAGCTGCTATGGAGACACTATCGATTATTGCTTATAATCAACCATTAACTAGAAGTGATATCGAAGTAACAAGAGGTATTAATTCTGATGGTGCAGTGAGAACATTAATTGCTAGAGGACTTATTGAAGCAAAAGACATGGAGAATTCGCGTAGTCATTTACTCATGACTACTGATTTATTTTTAAATGTTTTTGGAATGAAATCAATAGAAGAACTACCATCTACTGAAGAAGATAACGAAGAGATTGAAAATTTCTTTAGTACACTTACAGAGCAAAAGGAGAAATAAAATGAATAAAGATTTAGAAAGACTTCAAAAACGAATTGCTAACAGTGGATATACATCTCGAAGAAAGGCAGAAACTTTAATCACTGAAGGTAAAGTAAAAGTCAATGGTCAAGTAGTTACAGAACTTGGAACGAAAGTTAAATCTTCAGACACTGTTGAAGTTGAAGGAATTAAAATTGAGCAAGAAGATAAAATTTATATTCTGTTCTATAAACCAACGCAAGTGATTACTAGTGTTTCAGATGATAGAGGTAGAACGGTTGTAACAGATTATTTTAAAGATTTAGAAGCAAGAATTTATCCAGTTGGACGATTAGACTATGATACTTCAGGGTTATTATTACTTACAAATGATGGTGAATTTACTAACCTGATGACTCATCCTAGATATCATATTCAGAAAAAATATGTTGCAAAATTAAAAGGGTATTTAATGAGAGAAGAAGTTAAAGCATTAGAACAAGGAATTGAATTAGAAGATGGTTTTACACAACCTGCTCAAGTTAAAATAAAAAATCAAAATAAAGAAAAAAATACGACACTGGTTGAAATAACTATTAGCGAAGGTAGAAATAGACAAGTTAGACGTATGTTCGAACATTTTAATCACACAGTCGATAAATTAATACGAATCGAATTTGGAAATCTTAATTTAAAAGGTTTAAATGCAGGTGAAGGTAGAGTATTAACACCTCATGAGGTGAAAATATTAAGACATATGGCTGAAAATGGCAATTAATTCGAAATAACTTAACAATACAAAGTATTTTCACAATTACAATGTGTATCTTTTTTTATTTATTCACTGTAATAATAAATCATAGGTTCTACATCAAAAAAGATATTTTGCTATTTTTTTCACAAAGTCAATTGAATAGAAAGCTTTAATATAGTGAATATGCTATAATTAAAATGGTATAGAGCATGTGTAGGAGGTATATTGTAATGATGAATGAAATATTAATTGTAGACGATGAAGATAGAATCAGAAGATTATTAAAGCTTTACTTAGAAAGAGAATCGTTTACTATCCATGAAGCAAGTGATGGTAGAGAAGCATATGAACTTGCTATGGAAAATGACTATGCGTGCATTCTTTTAGATTTAATGTTGCCTGAAATGGATGGTATTGAAATGTCATCAAAATTACGTGAGCATAAAGATACGCCTATTATTATGCTTACAGCTAAAGGCGAAGAAACTAATCGTGTGGAAGGATTCGAATCAGGTGCAGATGATTATATAGTGAAGCCTTTCTCTCCCCGAGAAGTCGTATTAAGAGTGAAAGCATTACTACGTAGAACTCAAACATCTAAACCAGAACAAAGCGAACCACATGCAAGAGATGTCATTGAGTTTAATCATCTTATTATCGATAATGATGCACATCGTGTATTAGCGGATCAACAACAAGTGAATTTAACTCCAAAAGAATATGAGCTATTAATATACTTAGCAAAAACACCTAATAAAGTATTTGATCGTGAACAACTATTAAAAGAAGTTTGGCATTATGAATTTTATGGTGATCTAAGAACTGTAGACACACATGTTAAACGATTAAGAGAAAAATTAAATCGAGTTTCTGAAGAAGCAGCACATATGATTCAGACCGTTTGGGGTGTCGGTTACAAATTTGAGGTCAATACAAATGATGAATCGACTAAATAGTGTTGTTATAAAACTGTGGTTAACTATAATATTTATAGTAACGACAGTTTTAATTTTATTAAGTGCAGCATTAATTACATTTATTCAATATTATTACACCCAACAAACAGAAAATGCTATAAGAGAAGATGCTTCAAGGATTAGTCATCTTGTTGAAAAAGCTGATAACAAGTCACTTGCCATACAACATAGTCAGGAATTGATTGATGGTACAGGTGGCGTTATTATTATGTCTAATAAAAATATGTCAGCAGAAAAATCATATAATCTGATTAAAAAAAGAATGTTAAAAGAAATACAAAACAATGACAACTTTAATAAAGTATTTGATACAGGGAAATCTGCCACACAAAACGTCACAATAAGTGAAAAAGGAGCATCCCATTCTTATATTCTTTTAGGATATCCGATGCAATCTCAAAATCGTAAACATGCTAAGTTTAGTGGCGTATTTATATATCAAGATTTAAAAACAATTGAAGATACTAATAATGCAATTACCATTATTATTTTAATTACTGCCATTGTATTTTTAATTGTTTCAACGATTTTTGCGTTCTTTTTATCTAATCGTATCACTAAGCCACTTAGAAAATTAAGTACACAGGCAATCAATGTATCGAATGGAGATTACTCTCAAAAAACAACAGTAAATACGAAAGATGAAATTGGTGAACTTTCTTATACGTTTAATAATATGAGTTATAAAATTCAAGAACACATTGAAGCTTTATCTACTCAAAAAAATATTCGTGATCGTTTATTTAATTCTATGATTGAAGGTGTAGTGGGTTTAAATGATAAAAGTGAAATTATTTTATCTAACAAAATGGCAGACCAAATACTACCGACAATTGATAAATCTATTTATTCAGAAATTAAAAATCAAATTAATGCCACATTTCATTCAAAAGGTACAGAGTTTAATGAA
This sequence comes from Staphylococcus sp. HMSC035D11, assembly GCF_001836075.1. Classification (NCBI taxonomy): domain Bacteria; kingdom Bacillati; phylum Bacillota; class Bacilli; order Caryophanales; family Staphylococcaceae; genus Staphylococcus; species Staphylococcus sp. HMSC035D11. The sequence continues at coordinate 135,497 of NZ_KV827231.1, read as the reverse complement.
TATACAATAAACTCTAAGTATTATGTGTTTATAATGAGCTATATTGATCGTATTCAACAAGATGGTCGTAGCGGGATTGTAATCATCATAAGAGATATGACAAATGAACATAATCTTGATCAAATGAAAAAAGATTTTATCGCAAACGTATCCCATGAACTCCGTACACCGATTTCGTTATTACAGGGTTATACTGAATCGATAGTCGATGGCATTGTAACAGAACCTAACGAAATCAAAGAATCACTATCAATTGTATTAGATGAAACAAAACGACTTAATCGCCTTGTCAACGAGCTTTTAAATGTTGCAAGAATGGATGCGGAAGGATTAGCCATTAATAAAGAAATACAGCCTATAATGCCATTATTACGTAAAATACAACTTAAATATCGTCAACAAGCACAAGATTTAGAACTAAACATAGACTTGTTACCAAATATTAATGAAGATGATTTATGGAATTACGATGCTGATCGAATTGATCAAGTACTCACAAACTTAATTGATAATGCAACACGCTATACACATCCTGGAGATTCAATTACGATTACTGCTAATAAAGATAGTCAGTACCAAATTTTAAATATAAAAGACACAGGTAGCGGCATTGCTCCCGAACATCTTGATCATGTATTTGATCGTTTTTATAAAGTAGAAGCTTCTAGAACTAGAGGTAAACAAGGAACTGGTTTAGGATTATTTATTAGTAAGATGATTATTCAAGAGCATGGCGGAATTATTTCTGTAGAAAGTACAGTGAATAAAGGCACAACCTTTATTATTAAATTACCTAAACCTTCTATAGATTCTAAATAATTAACTTTCGACAAAATAAGATTAAATATCCAAATTATTTGAGATTATGCTCTTCAAAGTTAAAGATAAAACTTTGAAGAGCGTTTTTATATCTATAGTTTTTTTAAATTAATATTTCATTTCATATTAATTTAAAATCAGTCGACGAAATTGATGAACCATATCTCTCATTTTTATAAATAAACAGAGATATTGCAATGAAGGAGTTATTCATGTAATATAAATTTTAAATGATAAATTCAATAATTCATCTTCGGGGTAGGGTGTAATTCCCAACCGGCAGTAATTTGAGCCTGCGACCCGCTTCAATGGAAGTGGCTGATTCAGTGTAAATCTGAAGCCGACAGTATAGTCTGGATGGGAGAAGGTGGAGGTTTTTTGTTGTGTAAAAGTATCCTCCAATTCTTAGTAAGATGAATAGAAGGAGAAAACTGAATATGCAACAAAATAAACGTTTAATTACCATAAGTATGTTGAGTGCAATTGCATTCATATTAACATTTTTGAAATTTCCATTACCATTTTTGCCTCCATACTTAACATTAGATTTTAGTGATGTACCGACTTTATTAGCTACTTTTATTTTTGGTCCTTTATCTGGTCTTCTTGTAGCATTAATTAAAAATATATTAAATTTCTTATTTAATATTGGCGATCCTGTTGGGCCTGTGGCAAATTTTTTAGCAGGGGCTAGTTTTTTACTAACAGCTTATTTTGTTAGTCATCGTAAACAATATTCATCTCGTCGTTCACTAATTATAGGATTAGTTGCCGGCACTATTGCAATGACTATCGTTTTAAGTATTTTAAATTATTTTGTCTTACTACCTTTATATGGCATGATATTTAATCTTGGTGATGTATTTACTAATTTAAAAGTAATTATTTTATCTGGTATTATTCCTTTTAATATTATTAAAGGATGTGTAATATCGATTATTTTTATCTTGCTATATCGCCGTTTAAAAAAAGTATTGAAATAAAATCAAGACCTCCGATGACTTCTTAGTAGGAATCATCGGAGGTTTTATATTATAATTATGGTAATGCAATTTTATTTACGGATTTATTCAAATTTTAAGGCATCTCCATCAAAAGGCTCTTCTTCAATTTTAATTGAATCAGTTGGACAGCCTTCAAGAGCATCTTCCATATCTTCATATAATTCTTCTGGTACTTCTGCAGTACCTTGATTATCGTCAAGGATTACGAAAGCAATACCTTCGTCATCATAATCGTAAATATCTGGTGCAGCAGCGCCACAAGCACCACAAGCAATACATGTATCCATATCAACGATTGTGTACTTTGCCATTTTATTCGCCTCCTTTGATAAAAATGCTACACTAGTCATAATAAATAATTTTATTATATTCTAGATATAAAAGTTCTATAAAAGAGGAGTTCACTCATGCAAGAAATGATTAGTTATGTTAAACATCACTCATTCAATTATAAAACTAATAAAAGTATATATAATATTTTAAGTGGAAAAAAGTCACATCAAACGTTTTTTGATGCGAGCTCTCAACAACTTTTATCATTATATCATAGTTTACCTAAATTAAAATATCAGACATTTGAACGACTTTTAAATAAAAATGATATAAAAGAATTAAATATCAAGGTGCATCCTCGATTCACTTATGATAGTCTTAATAATACTTTTAAATGTATTCAATTATTAATTCAGACGATATCTCAATATCTCCATCATCAACTTAAATTCGTACCAATGAACCAACAGGTTATTATTCAAAATAAAGTTAAAAAGGTTTATGGAACTATTATTGAAAATGATTTAATAAAAGACTTTGAAAATGAAGTGACTGATTTATTTCAAGCAATCAGTTTAAATAATAATAATAAGTGTTACCTTCATTATTATTTGCATGGTTATGATGAGCCTATGTATACAAGACAACAGGTAAGTTTGATTGAGAATATTTCTATTTCAAAATTATATACATTAGAATTGAATAATTTAGTCACCTTAGGAAGTGAAATTGAAAATAAACAACGTTATCCTATATTGTCTGAATGTATTATTCTTTCATCATTATTAAATAAAACATCTATTACTCAACAATATCTTCATCAAGGTTTGAGTTTAAATGAAATCGCAATTGCACAGAATGTTAAACTTAATACAATAGAAGATCATATTTTAGAATTATTTATTAAAGGTTATGAGAAAAATTACGAAAATTATGTGGGAAAAAAAGATATTTTTCAATTTACTCAATACTATACAGAGCATAAAGGAGAAAGATTAAAACGATATAAACAAGAGTTTGATCATTTATCATACTTTGAAATTAAACTCATGATTGTTGGGATAGAAAGAGGTGAAATGAATGTTAGAGAACAATCTTAAACAATGGTTTGGACATGAAAGTTTTCACCCAGGTCAGAAAGAGGTCATAGAAAGTGTATTACAAGGCAATCATACACTTGGTGTTTTGCCAACAGGTAGTGGGAAAAGTCTGTGTTATCAATTTCCAACTTATATGCAACAAAAACCTACTCTTATTATTTCACCGCTAATTTCTTTAATGGATGACCAAGTGATGCAACTTAAATCTCAAGGTGAACGAAGGGTTGTGTGTATTCATTCAGGTATGGATGAACAAGAAAAAAAAGAAAATATCAATGTATTAAATCAAAGTCGTTTTATATTTCTAAGTCCTGAATTTATTCTTCAATCTCATCATTTCAATTTAATTAAAAACATTCCATTTGGTTTAGTAGTATTAGATGAAGCACATTGCTTATCAGAATGGGGATATGATTTTAGACCGCATTACGCACTTATTGGTCAAATCACTCATCATTTTAAATTAGCGACTATTTTAGCATTAACTGCTACTGCACCGCCACATTTAACAAGTGATTTAGAACATATTTTAAAAGTTAAATTAAACACTATACAAACTACTATGAATCGTAAAAATATTTCGTTATCACATTTTAATTTCAAGGATGACGACGAAAAAATAGAATGGTTATTGAAATTTATTGAATCTTCAGGTCCCACAATTATTTATGTATCATCTAAGAAAATATGCTTACAACTCGCAAAACTCATTTATCAACATGGATATTTAACTGGTATTTATCATGGGGATTTAACTTATCAAGAACGTCAAACTGTTCAAAATCAATTTATTAATAATTTTATTCCAGTTATTGTAGCTACTAGTGCTTTTGGAATGGGGGTTAATAAAAAAGACATTCGGACTGTTATTCATTTTCATTTATCATCTAGTCCTTCAAATTATTTACAAGAAATTGGACGAGCTGGGAGAGATGGAAAACAAAGTCAAGCGATTAGTCTATATCAACCAGACGATGCTTATATTCTAGAGACGTTACTCTTTAATGATGCTATCGTATCAGAAGATGTCGAAACTTTTGAGTTAGGCGCATTCCTTCCACCTAATAAAGAAGAAATTTTAACAGTATTACACCAAAATTATACATTTAAAGAATTGAAACACATTTTTAAAACCTCATATATACGTAAACAAGCTGGTTATCAAAGAATCATAGGTTATACTCGTATAGATCAATGTAGAAGAAAATTTTTACTGGAATTTTTTGGAGAATCTCCTAATCAATCTAATGAATGTTGTGACAATGATTCAGATTTAAGTAAAATTGAGTGTTACAACAGAAAAAAAGTTAAAAGACAATTTACTTTCAATGAAAAAATTAAAAACTTATTTAGAGTTTAGTGACTTTACTTTACTAAAATATTTTATACAGGATATAATTAAATTACAAAATGATTTATAAGAAATTTAAAAAATGATACATATTTATGCATTACTTGGGTATAAATAATGTGACAATTAAAATAAGAAAAAGAAAGGATGTTGACTATGTCTAGAGATAATTTTAAGGATGATTTTGAAAAAAATCGACAATCGATAGATTCAAACGATCAATTCGATCGTGTAAATAATGAAACTAACGATGAAATAGACAATTTTAACAATGAAACTGATCAACAGTTTCCACCAAGAAATGCACAAAGACGACAAAGAAGAAGAAACCAATCTTCTAGTCGTAACAAAAAATTTAACGATCAGGTTAATGATTATGAAGAAGGTTCATTAGATGACCGTTATGATGAGGAAACATTTGACAAAGTACATAACGAAAGTAACTCTCATCATAATCACGAGAATGATGAGAATAATCAACGTTCCAATATAGATGAGCATTATGATGAACGCAACCGTCATTCTAATTTAAATGATCGTCATAATGATGATGATCGTCGTAATAATTCTAATCATCGTTTTGAGGACGATAGTTATGAAAATGATGATAATAGTGATGATAGAATGAATAGTGATCATCGTCGTCATCGTGATTTTGATCAAGATAATGATAGACATGAAGATCATCATTCCAAAATCGGAAAAGATGCAACCATTGCTGGAGGAGCTGCTGCTACTGGAGCTGTTGGAGCAAAAGTATCACGTAATAAAAAACGTAAAAATAATCGTCATGATGAGGAAAATTATAGAGATAATGAAAATAGAAGTGTTCAACATGACAACGAAGATAATAATGAACTAGATAATAAACATCACAGAAAAAAAGGAAATAAAGGCAAAAAAGCTGCTGCAGTCGGTGCTGGCGCAGCTGGAGCAGGTGCTGCTGGTGCTGCTGCTTCTAAACATAAACATCATAATGAACATAACAATCTAAATCATCATGATGATGATAAACATCGTGAATACGAAGATAATGATGGTTTCCAAGCACATAACGGTAAGAAAAAACGTGGTTTAATGGGAATTTTACTTCCACTCATAGCTTTATTACTTATTTTAGCTGCTCTAGCTATTTTTATTGGCATGTATCTTAACAATGACCATAAAGATAAGAATAATAACACCGCAGATAATAAAACAGAACAAACTGAGAACAAAGATAAAGATAAAGACAAAGACAATGCTACAAATGAAAAAGACCAATCAAATGAAACAGCAGCAACAAAAGAAGATAAATCAAGTGAATCAGATAATAGCACTAAAAAAGATAGTGATGAGTCAAATGAAGTAGCTACAACAGAAAACAGTACATCAAATGATAATAATGATAAAAATTCTACTGAAAATGCAACATCTGAAAATGATAACAATAAATCAAATGTATATAATAATTCATCAAGTTCAGATAATAACTCAAATTCTCAATCAACTCAAAATAACACACAATCAAGTAATAGTGTTGGCCAACAAACTCACGTAGTATCTGGTAATGATAATTTATATCGTATTGCAATTCAATACTATGGTGAAGGTACAGTTGAAAATGTAAATAAATTAAAACGAGCTAATGGCTTAACTAGTAATAATATTGTAAATGGTCAAAAATTAGTTATTCCTCAATAATATCTGAATGTATTAAAAAAGATACACCTAAAATGGTGTATCTTTTTTATGTTCATTTGAAGATAAGTAAATAATAATGTAAATATTTTTATTTAGAAATATATCAGTAAACTGATATAATATGTTAGTGATTAAAGGAGGCCATTAAACATGCAAACAATTGAAAGTATTATTATTGGTGGAGGCCCATGTGGTTTAAGTGCAGCCATTGAGCAAAAGAAAAAAGGCATAGAAACACTAGTAATTGAAAAAGGTAATATTGTAGATGCCATTTATCATTATCCTACGCATCAAACTTTTTTCTCTTCTAGCGATAAATTAAGTATTGGCGATGTGCCATTTATTGTAGAGGAAAGTAAACCTCGTCGTAACCAAGCACTTGTCTATTATAGAGAAGTAGTAAAATTTCATCAGTTGAATGTACATCCTTTTGAGGAAGTATTAACAGTTAAAAAAATTGGAAATAAATTTACAATTACAACAACTAAAGACGTGTATGAATGTAAATTTTTAACAGTTGCGACTGGTTATTACGGTCAACATAATACTTTAGATGTTAAAGGTGCGGATTTATCTAAGGTTAAACATTACTTTAAAGAAGCACATCCATACTTCAATCAAGATGTTGTGGTTATTGGAGGTAAGAATTCTGCAGTAGATGCAGCTTTGGAATTGGAAAAGGCTGGGGCAAATGTGACTGTATTATATCGTGGAGATCGATATTCAGCAGCAATTAAACCTTGGATTTTACCAAATTTTGAATCTTTAGTTAACCATGAAAAAATCGATATGGAATTTGATGCAAATGTTACTGAAATCACTCAACATTCAGTAACTTATGAAAAAAATGGTGAAACAGTAACAATACCAAATGACTTTGTTTTTGCAATGATTGGTTATCATCCAGACTATGAGTTTTTACAATCTATTGGTATAGATATTCATACTAATGAATTTGGAACAGCTCCAATTTATAACAAAGAAACGTATGAAACAAATGTGGAAAACTGTTATATTGCTGGTGTTATAGCAGCTGGTAATGATAATAATTCAATTTTCATTGAAAACGGTAAATACCATGGTGGCATTATCGCTCAAAGTATTTTAAGAAAAAAACAAACTCCACTAGAAAGTTAAATTTCATTTATTTTAATTAAAAGAGAGAAACAATGAGTGCATCATCATTGTTTCTCTCTTTTTTAAGTTTCAAAGTATTCTTTCAATTCCTTGTGATTCATATGATTACTTAAACCAATTAAAAGTTTTAATCTTGCTTTAGGGCCATTTAATCCGTTAGAAAAAATAAGTCCCTCTTCAGCTAATCGAAAACCTCCACCTTCATAATCATATACTGGACTTACAATGCCATTAAATGAGCGAGACACAAGTACGATAGGAATATCTTTTTTGACACACGATTCAATACCTTTTAAACAACTTGGGGGTAAGTTACCTTGGCCTAACGCTTCAATAATTATACCTTGAACATTTTGTTGAGCATAAAATTCTAAAACATCCTTAGTCATCCCCATATACGCTTTAATTAATGGCACATTTAAACTCTCATCTATTCTTGGAAATACTGTTTGTCGATATGGACGATTATAGAATTGAACACGATCTTTAGTTAAGATACCTAAAGGGCCTTGATTAGGACTCTGAAAGGTATTGATATTCGAAGTATGTGTTTTAGTAACATTTCTCGCAGTATGTATTTCGTCATTAAATACGACCATCACGCCTTTATCAGAAGCTTCTAATGAAGTTGCAACTCTAATTGCTGAAATAAAATTATATAGCCCATCTGAACCAATCTCGTTTGATGAACGCATCGCACCTGTTATAACAATAGGTTGACTTATATCGATTGTTAAATCGAGCAAATAAGCTGTTTCTTCTAACGTATCTGTGCCATGTGTAATCACACATCCATCATAATGATTCTTAGAAAATTCCTTAATAATGATGTCTTTTAACTTTATTACATGAGAAAGTGTGATATGTGGTGATGGGACATTAAAGGGACTTATTTCATATACATTTGCATATTGACCTATGATGTTTTTATGTAATGAAATAGGATTGATGTCATTTGTAACGACCTGATTGAGTTGATTTTGAGACATACTAATTGTTCCACCTGTATGAATAACAAGTATTTTTTTCATTAAACTCCTCCTATTTTTAAAATATATATTTATGATAAAATAATACAGATAAAACAACAAGAAAGGAAAAATGTTATGAATCCAATTAATATTGCATTAGATGGTCCTGCTGCTGCTGGAAAAAGTACAATTGCAAGACAAGTGGCTAGTAAATTATCAATGATTTATGTCGATACTGGTGCAATGTATCGTGCAATAACGTATAAATATTTAAAGCAAGATGCTCCTGAAGATTTTCAAAATTTAATTAATCATACTTCTTTAGAATTAACTTACAATCCATCAAAAGGACAACGAATTATTTTAGATAACGAGGATGTGACAGACTATCTAAGAGAAAATGATGTCACGCAACATGTTTCATATGTTGCATCAAAAGAACCTGTACGCACATACGCCGTACAAAAACAAAAAGAATTAGCAATAAAAAAAGGAATTGTTATGGACGGTAGAGATATTGGTACCGTCGTTCTTCCAGATGCTGAGTTAAAAGTATATATGATTGCCTCTGTAGATGAAAGAGCTGAAAGAAGACAAAAAGAGAATGAATTACGTGGCATTTCTTCCACTTTAAATCAATTAAAAAAAGAAATTGAAGAAAGAGATCATTACGATATGAATCGTGATATTTCACCTTTAAGAAAAGCGGAAGATGCTATAACAGTGGATACAACGAGTAAAACTATAGAAGAAGTAACTGAAGAAATATTAAAATTAGTAGAGAATCTGTAATTTTTGTACATAGCTATTTAATTTAATTCGTCAAATGACTAAAATATAAGCGAATTATTTTAAATAGCTATTTTAGTTATATATAATTAATTATGGAAATATAAACAATAAATTTTCTTAATCTTATATTCAATCATAAATTTCGATTTTTATTGATATTAATAAATATATTTTTCTATTGCTCAATATTAAATAATTTTAAAAAATGATATATTTTTTAAAAACTTATGAAACTAAAGGGGTATTTCTTGACAATTCCTTGTGTTTATAAGATGTTATAGTTATGTAGTGTATAAGGAGGCAAACATGATGACTGAAGAATTCAATGAATCAATGATTAATGATATTAAAGAAGGTGACAAAGTCACTGCAAAAGTTCAACAAGTTGAAGATAAACAAGTAGTAGTTCATATTGATGGGGCTAAATATAATGGAATAATTCCAATTAGCCAACTTTCAACTCATCACATTGAAAATCCAAGTGAGATTATTTCAGAAGGTGATGAAATTGAAGCATATGTAACCAAAATTGAAATTGACGAAGAAAATGAATCAGGCGCTTACATTTTATCAAAACGTCAACTTGAAACCGAAAAATCATATGAATATTTACAAGAAAAGCTTGATAATGACGAAGTAATCGAAGCTAAAGTTACTGAAGTAGTTAAAGGTGGCTTAGTTGTGGATGTGGGCCAAAGAGGATTCGTTCCTGCGTCACTCATTTCAACTGATTTCATTGAAGATTTCTCTGTATTTGAAGGACAAACAATTCGTCTTAAAGTAGAAGAATTAGATCCTGAAAATAATAGAGTCATTTTAAGCCGTAAAGCAGTTGAACAAGCTGAAAATGACGTTAAAAAAGCATCGTTATTAGATTCACTTAATGAAGGGGACGTTATCAAAGGGAAAGTTGCTCGTCTTACTAACTTTGGTGCTTTTGTAGATATTGGTGGCGTTGATGGATTAGTTCACGTATCAGAATTATCACATGAGCATGTTCAATCTCCTGAAGACGTGGTAAGCGTTGGACAAGAAGTGGACGTTAAAGTTAAATCTGTTGAAAAAGATTCTGAGCGTATTTCTTTATCTATTAAAGATACTTTACCAACTCCATTCGAAAATATTAAAGGTAAATTCCACGAAAACGACGTTATCGAAGGTAAAGTAATTCGCTTGGCTAACTTTGGTGCTTTTGTGGAAATTGCTCCTGGTGTTCAAGGACTTGTACACATTTCAGAAATTGCTCATAAACATATTGGTACACCAAGTGAAGTGTTAGAACCAGGACAACAAGCGAGCGTTAAAATTTTAGGTATTGATGAAGAAAATGAGCGTATTTCTTTATCTATTAAAGCTACATTACCAAATGAAGATGTGATTGAAAGTGACGAAGCTACAACTCAATCATATTTATCTAATGAAACAGATGAAGACAATCCAACATTAGGTGACGTTTTTGGTGATAAATTTAAAAACTTAAAATTCTAATATTAAATATTTTATTATTTAATTTAATGATGAGAGCAAGAAAAGATATTCAAATAGAATTCTTTCTTGCTCTTTTTTATTTATCTTTACTCACTATCTATCGTATGACAATATATACTTGTTTTTAAATCATCATTGCATATGATAAAATTATAGAGATTTTAGAAAGAGAGGAAGTTAGCTTATGACTAAACCTATTGTAGCAATTGTAGGTAGACCTAATGTGGGTAAGTCTACAATTTTTAATAGAGTAGTAGGTGAACGTGTATCAATTGTTGAAGATACTCCAGGTGTTACGCGTGATCGTATTTATTCTTCAGGCGAATGGTTAACACATGAATTTAATATCATTGATACTGGAGGCATCGAAATCGGAAATGCACCTTTCCAAACACAAATAAGAGCTCAAGCAGAAATCGCTATTGATGAAGCAGACGTAATTATCTTTATGGTAAATGTAAGGGAAGGTCTCACTCAAAGTGATGAAATGGTAGCTCAATTACTTTATAAATCAAAAAAACCTGTTGTTTTAGCAGTAAACAAAGTAGATAATCCTGAAATGAGAAGTGATATTTTTGATTTTTACTCTTTAGGTTTTGGCGATCCTTATCCAATTTCTGGTTCACATGGTTTAGGTCTAGGTGATTTATTAGATGAAGTCGTTAAACATTTTAAAGAAGAAGATAGTGATCCATATGATGATGACACTATTCGTTTATCTATTATTGGTCGTCCAAATGTGGGCAAATCTAGTTTAGTAAATGCCATTTTAGGTGAAGAACGTGTTATTGTATCAAATGTAGCAGGTACAACTCGAGATGCTGTAGATACTGAGTATAGCTATGATGGACAAGATTATGTGTTAATAGATACAGCAGGTATGAGAAAAAAAGGTAAAGTATATGAATCAACTGAGAAATACTCTGTATTAAGAGCTTTAAAAGCAATTGAGCGTTCAAATGTGGTGTTATTAGTTATTGATGCCGAAGAAGGAATTATTGAACAAGATAAGCGTGTTGCTGGATATGCTCATGAAGAAGGAAAAGCAATGGTGATTGTCGTAAATAAATGGGATGCTGTAGAAAAAGATACTAATACCATGAAAAAATTTGCTGACGATGTACGTAATCAATTTCAATTTTTAGATTATGCACCTATCGCTTTCGTATCGGCAAAAGAGCGACTACGATTAAAAACACTTTTCCCTTATATTAGAGAAGCAAGTGAAAATCACAAAAAACGTGTTCAAAGCTCAACACTTAACGAAGTAGTAACAGATGCTATTTCAATGAATCCTACACCTACAGATAAAGGTAGACGTTTAAATGTCTTCTATACTACTCAAGTGGCTATTGAACCACCAACATTTGTTGTATTTGTAAATGATGTTGAGTTAATGCATTTTTCTTATAAACGCTATCTCGAAAATCAAATTAGAGATGCATTTGGTTTTGAAGGAACGCCTATTCATATCATCCCTAGAAGAAGAAACTAAGAGGAGAGATTAAGATGACTAAGATTACGGTTTTTGGTACAGGAAGTTTTGGTACTGCATTAGCAAATGTTTTAGCAGAGAATGGCCATTCAGTTTTAATGTGGGGGAAAAATGAAAATACTGTAGATGAAATCAATCAATCTCATCAAAATAAACGGTACTTGAAAGACGTAACATTAAATGAAACGATTAAAGCAACAAGTCAATTAGAACAAGCAGTTAATTTTTCAGATATATTTTTAATTGCTTTACCTACAAAAGCAATTAGGAATGTTGTGACTGAAATTGATCAACATATTAAAACTAAAAAAACGTTTATTCACGTTGCAAAAGGTATTGAAAATGAAACATTTAAACGTGTATCAGAAATGATTGAAGATTCAGTATCTAAGAACCATAAAAATGGCGTAGGGGTACTATCTGGACCAAGTCATGCTGAAGAAGTTGTAATTAAACAACCCACAACTGTTGCAGCTTCGTCAAAAGATGAACACATAAGTAAACTTATTCAAGATTTATTCATGAATGATTACTTAAGAGTATATACTAATAATGATTTGATAGGAGTAGAACTAGGTGGTGCACTTAAAAACATTATTGCTGTAGCAAGTGGTATTGTTGCTGGAATGGGTTATGGTGATAATGCTAAAGCGGCTTTAATGACAAGAGGTTTAGCTGAGATTAGTCGACTAGGTGAAAAGCTAGGGGCTGATCCTATGACTTTTCTAGGTCTTGGTGGCATTGGTGATTTAATTGTAACGTGTACGTCTACTCATTCAAGAAATTATACTTTGGGATATAAATTAGGAAAAGGTAAAACGACTGAAGAAGCACTTAACGAAATGAATATGGTTGTTGAGGGAATTTACACAACAAATTCAGTATATCATTTAGCGAAGTCTCAAAATGTTGATATGCCAATAACCAATGCTTTATACAAAGTATTATTTGAAGATAAACCAGTGAAAGATAGCGTGAAAGATTTAATGGGGCGAGATAAAAAAGCTGAATAAAGTGTAATTTTGCTATTTAACACAAATATTTTATAAAATTATTCACGAAATACTGACAATTCAACGTTTTAAGTATATAAATCGTTGCGGTAAAGGGAATTATTGTGTTAAAGTCATACCATAATGATATAAATTTATCATTATCATTCATCCGGAGGTGAACTCATAATGAATAAAACTGACTTAATCAATGCGGTTGCAGAACAAGCTGATTTAACTAAAAAAGAAGCTGGTTCAGCAGTAGATGCTGTTTTCGAATCAATTCAAAACTCACTTTCTAAAGGTGAAAAAGTTCAATTAATTGGTTTCGGAAACTTCGAGGTACGTGAACGTGCTGCACGTAAAGGACGTAACCCTCAAACAGGTAAAGAAATCGAAATTCCTGCAAGTAAAGTTCCAGCATTCAAAGCTGGTAAAGCATTAAAAGATGCTGTAAAATAATTTACTTAAAAAAGCCCTATAAGGGCTTTTTATTTTATATATTGTTTAATTCTAAATACATATGTTTTATTTATAATTGTACAATTCACTGTGAAGCGACTATGAAGTTATTTTCGTCATAAGCACTATATTTTATTTTTATGAATATAATGTTAATATGTATATTGATACTAACGTGAGGTGTGAACATGGAAAGAACATTAAGCAAATTAAATAGACAAATTACTCAAAGGCTTAAAGGAATTAATGAATATGAAGCAATTCACATTAATAAAGGATTAAGTGATGTTTTAGATCATTTTAATATTCCAGAAAATGCTAAACTTGCCTGCCTCACTATTGATACTTCAATGAAGCATCTAGATGATATTTCTAAAAATAAATTATCTAAGAAATCAATTCTAATTGGTGACTTATTAAGTGCTCATTTTTATACTTTAATATCTGAAATTGGTGATGTATCATATCAAAGACTAATGAGTGAAGCGATTATCAAATCTAATGAGCTTAAAACTTCATTGCATCATCATTCACTCGAGCGTCATGATATATATAAGGCTGTGTTAGATATAGAAACACTTTTCCCTTTTATAACTATTTCTCATTTTACAGATATTGAGATCTCTCAATATGAAATATTTGAAAAATTATTTAATGGGGTACATCAATATTATCCCTCTTATTTAAGTGAATATGATGAAGATGAAATCAACCAAATTATTAAACATATAAAGCAAAGCGATAAAGAGAAAAGTAGAGGTAATAATTAATGACTGAAAATAATGCAAAAAAAGAACAAGTTCATACGGTTTTTCAAAATATTTCTAAAAAATATGATCGATTGAACAATATAATAAGCTTCGAACAACATAAAATATGGCGTAAACATGTAATGAAAGATATGAATGTGTTACCTGGAAGTAAAGCACTTGATGTATGTTGTGGTACAGCAGATTGGACCATTGCTTTAAGTAGAGCAGTAGGACCTAATGGAGAAGTTACAGGTTTAGATTTCAGTGAAAATATGCTTGAAGTTGGTAAAGAAAAAACTAAATCAATGCCTAATATTCACTTAGTGCACGGCGATGCTATGAATTTACCATTTGAAGATAACACATTCGATTATGTAACCATTGGTTTCGGTTTAAGAAATGTGCCTGATTATTTAGCAACATTAAAAGAATTAAATCGCGTATTGAAACCAGGCGGTATGATTGTATGTTTAGAAACAAGTCAACCAACATTACCCGTATTTAAACAAGTTTATAAACTTTACTTTAAATTTGTGATGCCTATTTTCGGGAAGTTGTTTGCTAAATCTAAGGAAGAATATGAATGGTTACAACAATCTACATTCAATTTTCCAGATAAAACTAAATTAAAGCGTTTATTTGAACAGGCTGGTTTCAGTCATGTAAAAGTTCGTAGCTTTACAGGTGGCGTTGCTGCAATGCACCTTGGCTATAAATAGAAAGTTCTACTAAATAAAAGGTGATTAATGTGGCAAAGTTAAGTATGAATAGTGAAATTAAAAATGTTGAAAAGCGTTTAAAAAATGCTATTAAAAGTAATGATTCTGTATTACAAGAAGCAGCATTTCATTTATTATCTTCGGGTGGCAAACGAGTGCGTCCAGCATTTGTTCTTCTTAGTAGTCAGTTTGGACCAAAAAAA
>NZ_KV827231.1:23668-120156 GCF_001836075.1 Staphylococcus sp. HMSC035D11 | reverse complement strand
AAAAAAATTACTGAAGATACGTATCATGTTGCAGTAGCTTTAGAATTAATTCATATGGCAACACTTGTGCACGATGATGTGATTGATAAAAGTGACAAACGTCGTGGTAAATTGACGATTGAAAAAAAATGGGATGTTACTACCGCTATCCTAACTGGCAATTTCTTACTAGCTTTAGGTTTAAAACAACTTTCTAAAATTGAAGATCATCGTGTTCATACTATTATTTCTAACGCAATTGTTGATGTTTGTAGAGGCGAGCTCTTCCAATTCCAAGACCAATTTAATAGTCATCAAAATATTACGAACTATTTGAGACGTATTAATAGAAAAACGGCGTTGCTTATTCAACTTTCAACGGAAGTTGGTGCAATAACATCACAAGCTGATAATGAGACGATTCGAAAATTAAAAATGATTGGTCATTATATTGGAATGAGTTTTCAAATTGTAGATGATATTTTAGATTTTACAAGTACTGAGAAAAAATTAGGTAAACCTGTGGGTAGTGATCTAATGAATGGCCATATTACATTACCAGTTTTATTAGAGATGAAAAAAGACCCAGTTTTCAAAAAACAAATTGCTGAGTTATCACACCTGACAAATAAAAATCAATTTGGCCCACTTATTGATCAAATCAAGAATTCAAATAGTATCACACAATCTCAAGAAGTGAGCGATCACTATTTAAATAAAGCACTCGACTTAATTGATCAATTAGAGGAACCAAATGCTCAAAATTTATTTAGAAAGCTTATTAAAAGAATGCGATCTAGAAATACTTAAAAATAGAAAAAAGTTGAAAGCGCTTTAACAACCTGTTAGTATTTAGTAGTAGTAGGTTGTTTTCTATTAAATGTATTTATACATATTAAATCAATTTTTTTAATTAGGGGGATTTGTATAATGGAACGCACTTTTTTAATGATTAAGCCAGATGCAGTACAACGTAATTTAATAGGAGAAATTATTTCTAGAATTGAAAGAAAAGGTTTAAAAATAGTTGGCGGTAAATTTATAATTCCAACTAAAGATACTGTTAACGTACATTATGCTGAACATACAGAGAAGCCGTTTTTTCATAAACTTGTTTCATTTTTAACTTCTGGACCTGTGTTTGCCATGGTTGTTGAAGGAGAAGACGCAGTTGCGGTATCTAGACATATTATCGGAAAAACAAATCCCACTGAAGCCGATCCCGGTACTATAAGAGGCGATTATGGTTTAACAGTAGGGAGAAATATTATTCACGGATCAGACTCTGTAGAATCTGCTGAAAGAGAAATCAATTTATGGTTTAATGATGATGAAATATATAGCTACGAAGCTATTAGGGAAAATTGGCTTTATGAAGAATAATTTTTTAAAATTAGAATAAACTGGAATTTATTTTCCATTCAACCATTGACTGCCAACATGTTAGAAAGTACCTAAGACAACAGTTGTCTTAGGTACTTTTTTATATGAAATTATTTGAATTTTCAAACACCAATTATTCTACACTAGTTATGTAATTTCGTTGAATATGATATGATAACAAATAATACATAATACTATTTAAAGTGGTAAAGGAAAGGAGCTATTATTCATGAGATATTTAACTTCAGGAGAATCCCATGGTCCACAACTAACAGTAATTATTGAAGGTGTTCCAGCTAACTTAGAAATGAGAGCTGAGGAGATAAATAAAGAAATGTTTAAGCGTCAAGGTGGCTACGGTAGAGGACGTCGAATGCAAATTGAAAAAGATGCAGTAGAAATTGTTTCTGGTGTAAGAAATGGCTTTACTTTAGGTAGTCCAATTACAATTGTAGTTAAAAATGATGATTTTACTCATTGGAGAAATATTATGGGTATTGAACCAATTAGTGACGAAGCACGAGAAAATATGAAACGTACAATTACAAAGCCAAGACCTGGTCATGCAGACTTAATTGGCGGTATGAAATATAATCATCGTGATTTGAGAAATGTACTTGAACGTTCTTCTGCAAGAGAAACAGCTGCACGCGTAGCTGTAGGAGCAGTGTCCAAAATTTTACTTTCTCAACTAGACATTCATATGTATAGTCGTGTTGTAGAAATTGGTGGAATTAAAGATGAAGGGTTATACGATACAGAAACATTTAAACAAAATATCGATAAAAATGATGTACGTGTGATTGATGAATCGATTGCTCAAAAAATGAGAGATAAAATTGATGAAGCTAAAAAGGAAGGCGACTCTATAGGTGGCGTAGTTCAAGTTATGGTTGAAAATATGCCAGTTGCAGTAGGTAGCTACGTGCATTATGATCGTAAACTCGATGGACGTATTGCGCAAGGTGTTGTAAGTATTAATGCCTTCAAAGGTGTCAGCTTTGGTGAAGGGTTTAAAGCTGCTGAAAAACCTGGAAGCGAAATTCAAGATGAAATTTTATATCATTCTGAAAGAGGTTATTATAGAGGATCTAATCATTTAGGTGGCTTTGAAGGTGGAATGACTAATGGTATGCCTATCATTGTAAATGGCGTTATGAAACCTATTCCAACTTTATATAAACCTTTAAATTCTGTAGATATTAATACTAAAGAAGATTTTAAAGCAACTATAGAACGTTCAGATAGTTGTGCAGTTCCAGCAGCAAGTGTTGTTTGCGAGCATGTCGTTGCTTTTGAAGTTGCTAAAGCTCTTTTAGAAGAATTCCAATCTAATCATATCGATCAACTTAAAGAACAAATTGAAGAACGTAGAAAGTTAAATATAGAATTTTAAACATCTTTTTAATTAACCTTTAGAAATGAGGTATATCATGCAATTACAAACCACATATCACAGTAATAATTATCCAATTATTGTAGAACATCATGCATTTAAATATTTATCCGAATATATTCAAGATTACGATAAAGTATTCTTAATTATAGATGAATTTGTTGATTTTAATTTTAGAGATAAATTTGAAACAATATGTCACAATTCAAACATTCAAAAAATTATCGTTCCTGCCGGCGAAAAAATGAAAACGTTTAATCATTATCAAGCTATCATGGAACAACTACTAGGAATGAATCTTACTCGTAATACTTGTTTAGTTGCTATAGGTGGTGGAGCCACAGGAGATTTTACAGGATTCTTAGCTTCTACTTTATTACGAGGTGTTGATTTTATACAAGTACCTACAACAATATTAGCGCATGACTCAAGTGTAGGAGGTAAGGTTGGAATAAATTCTTCCCATGGTAAAAATCTTATAGGCGCATTTTATAGACCTAAAGCAGTCATATATGATTTGGATTTTTTAAAAACTTTACCTTATCATGAAATTTTAAGTGGATACGCTGAGGTGTATAAGCATGCTTTATTGACTGGCACAGTTGCTACAGAAGATATTGAAAAACACTTTTCAGATAGAAAAACACTTGAATCACTTAAAAATATGGATCAATTTATTTTTAAGGGCATAAAAACAAAACTAAACATTATTATAAAAGATGAAAAAGAAAGTAATGTTAGAAAATATTTAAATTTAGGTCATACCTTTGGACATGCAGTAGAATATAAGTATAAAATACCTCATGGTCATGCCATTATGATTGGGATGATTTATCAATTTATTGTGGCAAATCATCTTCTTGGCACACAATTTGATATTCAACATTATATTAATTATATGAATCAATTAAATTATCCGCTGGATTTAATCCAGCAGATTGATTTTGAAGAAATGTATCAATATATGTTATCAGATAAAAAGAATAATGGTGAAGGTATTCAAATGGTTCTACTCGAGAAATTAGGCAAACCTAATGTATATCATGTAGAAAAAAATATATTGAAGCAATCATTTAAACAACTACAATTATTAGTAGAGTAGGTGAAATACTGTGACAACAAGTCAAATAATAGATATTCATGGTCCATTAAAGGGTGAGATAGAAGTACCCGGAGATAAATCTATGACGCATAGAGCAATTATGCTATCGTCACTCGCTAAAGGTAAATCAATTATTGAACAACCGCTTCTAGGTGAAGATTGTTTACGTACGATTGAAATTTTTAAACTCTTAGGTGTGGAGATTGAAATTGAAGAACATCGTCTTATTGTTAATTCTCCAGGATATCAACATTTCAATATACCACATCAAACGTTATATACTGGAAATTCTGGTACAACAACGCGCTTACTTGCTGGTCTTTTAAGTGGATTGGGCATAGAGTGTGTTTTATCTGGAGATGCATCGATAGGAAAACGACCTATGAATCGTGTTTTAAGACCTTTAAAATTAATGAATGCAAATATTAACGGTATTGAAAATAACTATACACCACTTATTATTAAGCCTTCAGCCATTAATGGCATCAATTATCAAATGGAAGTCGCAAGTGCTCAAGTTAAAAGTGCAATTTTGTTTGCAAGTCTATTTTCAAAAGATGCATCACAAATTACAGAATTAGACATAAGTAGAAATCATACTGAAACGATGTTTAAACATTATCAAATTCCAATACAAGTAAATCAAAAAGTGATTACAACATCTCCTTATGCTATAAGCAATATTCAACCTAAAGACTTTGTAGTACCAGGAGATATTTCTTCAGCTGCTTTCTTTATTGTAGCTGCTTTGATTTCTCCGGGAAGTGATATTACAATTCATAATGTTGGCATCAATCCTACACGTTCAGGTATTATAGATATCGTTGAACAAATGAATGGTAACATTGAGTTATTTAATGTTACAGAGTCTTCAGAACCAACTGCGTCGATTAGAGTTCAGTATACGAACAACTTGAAACCCATCACAATTGAAGGAGATTTAATTCCTAAAGCAATTGATGAATTGCCAATTATTGCTTTGTTATGCACTCAAGCTTCTGGTACAAGTATGATTAAGGACGCAGAGGAATTAAAGGTAAAAGAAACTAATCGTATTGATACAACTGCAGATATGCTTAATTTACTAGGTTTTAAATTACAAGCTACTGAGGATGGATTAATTATTCATCCCTCTAAATTAACTAGAAATGCTATAGTAGATAGCTTAACTGACCACAGAATTGGCATGATGCTTGCAGTCGCATCTATTTTAAGTGATTCACCATTAACGATACGTCAGTTTGATGCAGTAAATGTATCATTCCCTGGTTTCTTGCCGAAATTAAAGCTTTTAGAAAATGAGGGATAAAATATTATGGAAGATATCTATAAATTAATAGACGATATCAATCTTCAAAAATTAGATCATTTAGATACACGTGTAAATGAAGCATTAACTTCCAATAATGATGATGCTTTATTTATTTTAGGAGAAACATTATATAACTTTGGATTAACACCTCAAGGTCTTGAAGTGTTTAGAACGTTATATCATAAGTATCCAGATGAAAGTGAACTATTAATTTATTTTATCGAAGGGCTTATGTCTGAAAATCAGACAGACGAAGCATTAGAATATTTAAATCAAGTTGAATTGTCACCTGAAAAATTAATGTTAGAAGCCGACTTATATCAACAAATCAATATGACTGAAGTTGCTATTGATAAATTAACTGAAGCGCGTGAATTAGAACCTAATGACCCAATTATTCATTTTGCTTTAGCAGAATTACTTTATTTTGATGGACAATACCTTCGTGCTACACGAGAATATGAAGTTGTTTTAGATACAGGCGAATATGAAATAAATGGAATTAATTTATTTTCAAGAATGGCTGATTGTGCATTACAAAGTGGAAATTATAGTGATGCTATACAGTTATTTGATGAGATTAGTGAAGATGAAATGATCTCTGATGACTTTTTCAAAAAAGCTATCGCATATGAAAAAAATGATTTAACTCAAGAAGCTATAAAAATTATGACTACACTTCTTTCTAAAGATCCAGACTTTATTCAAGGTTACTTTTATTTACAATCTTTATATGAAAATGAAAAAAATTATCCAGATGCGATTGAAACAGGTAAAGAAGGGTTACGTCTTAATCAATTTTATAAAGAGCTCATGGTTTCTACCGGTAGTTTAGAAATTGAACATGGAGATGCGAATGAGGGGGTAGAACTTCTTAAAAAAGCACTTGAAGTAGATAATGCTTACCATGAACCTTTACTTATCTTAAGTGATTTATTCCGCCAAGAAGAAGATTATGAAGCCATCATTTCACTCCTATCTTATGTAGATGAAGAAGATCTTGACCCTGTTTTTATGTGGCACTTAGCACATGCATATGGGGAAGAAGAAAGAGATACTGAAGCCCAACATTTCTATGAATTGGCTTATCCGACATTGAAATCTCAGAGTTTATTCTTAAGCGATTATTATTTTTATTTAATTGAAATTGGCCAAAAAGATAAAGCTAAAGTATTGCTTAACGAGTTATTAATCATTGATCCAACTAATGAAACTTGGAATGAAGAATTGAGTAGATTGAATGACTAGAGTGGGTGTTAAAATTGAATGACACATTAGTTAAAATGAAACAAAGCTATATTGAATATGCTTTGTTTCATTATCATTTTAAGTCCAGAATTAGTGTGTGGCTATTAAATTATTTAAAAGCTTCACCGCTAAAATTAAATTGTAGTCATTTTGTAAATAAGAAAATTAAAAGTCATATAACCCTTGAAATTGGCCTAAAACACTCCAATTTTTCTGCAATTAAATTAACAAAAGACGATCAAACATTAATTAATACAAATGAAATATTCAATTATATAGCTTCTAAAGATATTTGTATTGATATATTCATTCACTTTGAATACAACGATGAGCAAGATTGGCGATTAAATGAGCTCATAATTCAACAATTAATATATTCTGATCAATATCTTGCATATCTTAATAATATATATCACTTAAATCTTGATCTAAATAAAAAGTATTCATTAATCGAACAATTAGAACATCATATCGATGTAAGTTTACAAATGAAAGATCAACAACGCTTTTATCAATTATCACAAATTTTGAGTGTATTAACTCATCACTCATAGATCAAAATTAAAGGAATTATAACTTATGCCTACTTTAAGACAACTATGGGAATTATCATTATATCAACGTTCCATACTCGTAATATTGCTTATATGTAATGTTTTAGGTACCATTTATGGTTTTATATGGTATGGTGTTCAATTACTTAAGACACAATGGCATTATCTAATTTTTGTACCAGATAGTCCTATTGCATCGCTATTTTTATGTATATCAATTTGTTTAATAATTTTAAATAAACAAAATAGTATTATTGAAGGACTAGCATTTGTAACTTTATTTAAATATGGTTTATGGGCTGTCATTATGAATTTTATAATGATAATTAATAATGATGATATAACTATTATGAATGTATTTTTAATTATTAGTCATGGAATTATGGTACTTGAAAGTATCTATTTTTATCCACGATTCAAAATCTCTATGCTCAGTTTGTTTATTTCTATGATATGGGTATTTAACAATGATTATGTAGATTATATATTAAAGAAATATCCTTATTATGATTTTATACAGCAACACGTTCATTTAGTTGCTTTTATCGCGCTATGGCTAAGTATTATATCACTTATGCTTTATTATAATTTTAATAAATTAATAAAGGTTAAATTATTTGATAAAAAAATCGATAGTCAGTAGAATATGATTAAAGGAGAGTGAAATTGATTGTCTATAGTGTCTTATATTATATATATCGTCATTATTATGCTCATTCCAATGTGGGCTCAACACAAAGTAAAATCAAATTATGAAAAATATTCACAGGTAAGATCAACAAGTGGTAAAACTGGTCGTGAAGTAGCAGAAGAAATTCTTCATGCTAATGGAATTTATGATGTAGATGTAGTTAAGGGCGAAGGCTTTTTAACAGACCACTATGATCCAAATAAGAAAGTAGTTTGTTTATCTCCTGCAAACTTTGACCGTCCTTCAGTAGCTGGTACAGCTATTGCGGCACACGAAGTTGGACACGCTATTCAACACCAACAAGGTTATGCATTTTTACGTTTTAGAACTGCTTTAGTACCGTTAGCAAATATTGGTAGTTCATTAAGCTACATCGTTATTATGGCTGGGATCTTTTTAACAGCATTAGGTAGCGCTTTTGGCTCAACTGCATTATGGATTGGTGCTGGGTTAATGTCATTAGCAGTTTTATTCTCAATCGTGACATTACCAGTTGAATTTGATGCAAGCTCAAGAGCTATGAAACAAATTACTGCACTTAATATTGTGAATGAAAAAGAATATAAACATGCGAGAAAGGTATTATCAGCAGCAGCTATGACTTATGTAGCAGCAACAGCTACAGCTGTAGCCGAACTTGTTAGAATTATTTTACTGGCACGTGCAAATGATAACTAAAATACCTTTATAAACTAACTTAAGTTTAAATCTTGTATAATAACATTTAAGATTTTCAAATAGTTATACCGAGCGAAATATGAATTCAAAAATGAATTCTGTTTCGCTCTTTTTTATACCCCATAGAATAGAATTGATAAAATGCATTAACAAGTAATTTGAGATATACTTAGTAAGAAACGGAAAAAAGGAGAATGATGATGAAATCTTTAAATCAAATGCAAAAAGAAGTAGATGACTATATTAGTCAATTTAAAGCGGGTTATTTTTCTCCATTAGCTAATTTAGCCCGTCTAACAGAAGAAGTGGGCGAACTTGCAAGAGAAATCAATCATTATTACGGTGAAAAGCAAAAGAAACCAACGGAAGAAGAAAACTCTGTTAAAGCTGAATTAGGAGATAATTTATTTGTTTTACTTTGCATTGCTAATTCCCTTGGTATTGATATGACAGAAAGTTTTAATGATACAATGGAGAAATTTAATACTAGAGATAAAAACCGATTTGAACGTAAATAATGGATAGAAAGGTGGTTATTTTATGAAAATAGGTATTACATGTTATCCGTCAATGGGTGGCTCAGGTATCATAGCAACTGAATTAGGTATTAAAATGGCAGAAAGGGGACATGAAGTTCACTTTATTACGTCAAATATTCCTTTTAGAATTCGTAAGCCGTTGCCTAACATTACTATCCATCAAGTCGAAGTAAATCAATATGCAGTATTTCAATATCCACCGTATGATATTACATTGAGCACAAAAATATCTGAAGTCATTAAAGAGTATGATTTGGATATCTTGCATATGCATTATGCTGTACCACATGCTGTATGTGGTATTTTAGCACGTCAAATGGCTGGAAAAGATATAAAAATTATGACAACATTACATGGTACTGATATCACAGTGTTAGGCTACGACCATTCACTTAAAGGTGCTATTAAATTTGGCATTGAACAAAGTGACCTCGTGACTAGTGTCAGTCAGTCATTAGCTAAACAAACACAGTCAATTATTGAAACAGATAAAGAGATTATTCCTATTTATAATTTTGTTCGAGAAAAAGAGTTTCCTACACAACATGAAAATCAATATAAAGAGCTTTACGATATAAAGCCTGAGGAAAAAGTTCTTATACATGTATCAAACTTTAGAAAAGTCAAACGTATTGACACTATTTTAGAAACTTTCGCTAAAGTCCATAAACATATACCAAGTAAGTTGATCTTATTAGGTGATGGCCCAGAACTTTTAGATATGCGTAAAATAGCAAGGTCATTACATATCGAAGATGATGTATTATTTTTAGGTAAACAAGCTCAAGTTAGTAAATTTTATCAAATGGCTGATTTAGTTTTACTGTTAAGTGAAAAAGAAAGTTTTGGTCTTACACTATTAGAGGCAATGACTACGGGAGTAGTACCTATAGGTTCAAATGCTGGAGGTATTAAAGAAGTCATCAAACATGGTGAAACAGGTTATATTGTAGATGTAGGAGATAGTGAACAAGCAAGTGATTATGCACTAAAATTATTAACAGATGAGCAACTCTATCAAAGGTTACAAAGTAATATGCTTAAAGATATTAAACAACGATTTAGTTCTGAACTTATCGTCGATCAATATGAATATTACTATAAAAAAATGTTGAATTAAAAAAAGAGGATTAATATGGGTAATGAATTATTTGAAAAAGCTCTGCCAATTCTTAATCAAATAGAAACACATCATTTCGAAGCTTATTTTGTAGGCGGGGCAGTCAGAGATTACATTATGCATCGTACAATTCATGATATTGATATCACTACAAGTGCGATGCCAGATGAAATTGAAGATATATTTGAACACACTATTCCAATTGGAAAAGAGCATGGAACAATCAATGTTGTTTTCAACAATGAAAATTACGAAGTGACGACATTTAGATCAGAAGGTGATTATTTAGATCACCGTCGTCCAAGTGAAGTTCATTTTGTGAGAAATCTCTATGAAGATGTACAACGTAGAGATTTCACTATCAATGCTATTGCTATGGATAAAAATTATAAAATATTTGATTACTTTGGTGGTCAAAAGGATATACAATCAAAATTAATACGTACAGTAGGGAATCCAAGTGAACGATTTAAAGAAGATGCATTAAGAATTATTCGTGGACTTAGATTTCAGTCACAACTTACATTTGATATTCATACTGAAACCTTTGAAGCAATGCAATTAACTTGTTCGGACATTGAATATTTATCAATCGAACGAATTGTTGTAGAATTTAAAAAATTAATCTTAGGAAGTAATGTTAAACAGAGTTATCATAATTTATTATCTTTAAAACTTTTTAATCATATTCCATTTTTTAATGAATTAGATATGACATGTGTTTACATCAATGAACCTCTTGAATTTGAACAATGGTTAGCCATTTTACTTATAAAAAATGATACGCTTCCTTCTTTAAAGCAATTAAAAATTAGTAATAAAGAAAAATCAGATATACATACATATATTGATATTATTGAAACATTACCTCAAATTACTTCTAAAGATGCTTTAAAATTATTTGTTTATGATTATAGTGACTATTATATCTTAAAGGTTTTAAATATTTATTCTGTACTTCAAAATAATCAAATTCCTACCGCTTCAGAACTTATTATCAATTCTCTTTCTATTAAACAAGTCGTTCAACACCTCCAATTACATGAACGTAAAGAAATGGATGTGAATGGAAAAGATTTACTTGACCATTTTAATAAAAATGGTGGCCCTTGGTTAAAAAATGTATTGAGAGAAATAGAATGTGCGATAGTTACTGATAAAATCAAAAATAACAAAGAAGAAATTTTGAAATGGGTGAATGAAAATGTCAAAATATAGTCAAGATGTCGTTAAAATGTTATATGATCATCAATCAGAATATATTTCTGGTCAATACATTGCGAATCAGCTTAATATATCGAGAGCTGCTGTAAAAAAAGTAATTGATCAATTAAAAGCAGATGGATGTGATATTGACTCAATTAATCATAAAGGACATAAGCTTAATGCATCGCCAAATCGTTGGTATAGAGGCATTATCAATAAAGTACTAGAGTCTAATCATTTAGTATCCAAAATTGAAGTATATGATAGTGTTGAATCTACTCAAACTATTGCTAAACAAAGCCTTGTTGATAATCAATACACCATGTTAATTTTAAGTGATGAGCAAACAAAAGGTCGTGGTCGTTTCAATCGTAATTGGTCTTCTTCAAAAGGAAAGGGGTTATGGATGTCTGTTGTTTTAAGACCTAATGTCTCATTTGCAATGATTCCAAAATTTAATCTTTTTATAGCTTTAGGAATTAGAGATGCTATCCAAGCATTTTCTAAAGACAAAGTAGAGATTAAATGGCCAAATGATATTTATATTAATGATAAAAAAGTATGTGGATTTTTAACAGAAATGGTAGCAAATGCTGATGCAGTTGAGGCTATAATATGTGGTATTGGTATTAATTTAAACCATCAAGAAGAAGATTTTTCTGATATTATACGTCATCGTGCTACAAGCATTCGCTTGCACAATTCAGAAGAAATCAATCGATATCAATTTTTAAAACGTTTAATTGAGGAAATTGAAAAGCGTTACCATCAATTTCTTAATTCTTCATTTGAAACGATTAGAGATGAATACATTCGTACATCTAATATTTGGCATCGTAAGTTAACATTTACTGAAAGTGGAGAACAATTTATAGGTGAAGCTATTGATATTGATAATGATGGCTTTTTAATTGTCAAAGATGAAGATAATCAGATGAGACGACTGATAAGCGCAGATATAGATATATAAGCATACGGATAGAATTAGGAGAGATAGATATGGCATATACAAGTTTTGCGGTAGTAGATTTAGAAACAACCGGAAACCAACTTGAACATGATGAAATTATACAAATTGGTATTACATTTGTACGTGATAATAAAATATCAGGAACTTATCATTCAATGATTCGTACTGATTTGGAAATCCCACCATTTATCCAAGCTTTGACTTCTATCGAAGAAACTATGCTAGAACAAGCACCGTATTTTTATGAAATTGCTGATGACATATACGAACAACTCAAAGATTGTATATTTGTAGCCCACAATGTTGACTTTGATTTAAATTTCATTAAAAAGGCATTTGAAAAAAGTAATATTCATTTTAAACCTAAAAAGGTGCTTGATACCCTGGAATTATTTAAAATTGCATTTCCTACTGAAAAAAGTTACCAATTAAGTGAATTAGCAAATGCTCATAATATACCTCTGACAAATGCACATCGAGCAGATGAGGATGCAACAACAACGGCCTATTTAATGATTAAAGCTTTTAAAAAGTTTGAGTCATTACCTATAGATACCTTAAAGCAATTATATTATTTAAGTAAGCATTTAAAATATGATTTATTTAACATTTTATTTGAAATGGTCAGACAACATCATAATCATGATATAGATTATCAGTATGCTCAATTTGAACAGATTATCTATAAAAAACAACAAGACTTAAAAGTACCACAAATTGAATTTAAAGGTTCATTAAAAGATTTATATCTAGAAGTTACAACAGCACTTGAACTTACTTATCGCCCACAACAACTCTATTTGTCAGAAATTATTTTAGAGCAGTTAATGCATAATGATAAGGCACTTATTGAAGCACCTTTAGGAAGTGGTAAATCACTAGCATACTTATTAGCTGCATTGATGTATAACATTGAAACAGGCAAACATGTAATGATTTCAACAAACACGAAATTACTTCAACATCAATTACTTCAAAAAGATATTCCTAGTATTAATCGCGCGCTAGATTTCAAAATTAATGCTGCACTTATCAAAAGTAAAACAGACTATATTTCACTAGGATTGATAAGTCAAATTTTAAAAGATGATACAGCTAACTATGAAGTGAATATTTTAAAAATGCAATTACTTATATGGATATTAGAAACAAATACTGGAGACATACAAGAGTTAAATTTAAAAGGTGGTCAGAAAATGTATTTTGACCAAAAATTAGAAACTTATGTTCCAGTAAGGCACGATATTCATTACTATAATTATATAAAACGTAATGCTCAAAATATTCAAATTGGTATTACTAATCATGCGCATCTTATTCATTCAGATCAAGAGAATTCAATCTATCAGTTATTTGATGATTGTATCATTGATGAAGCACATCGTTTACCTGATTATGCTCTTAATCAAGTGACCAATGAATTAAACTATTCTGATATCAAATATCAGTTAGGTTTAATAGGGAAAAATGAAAATGAAAAGCTTCTTAAATTAGTAGATCATTTAGAGCAACAACGTATTTTAGAACGATTAGATATTCCACCTATTGACGTGTTTGGTCTAAAATCTAATATTTCTGATTTACACGAACTAAATGAAACCCTATTTAATCATATTTTTGATATTGTTCAACACTCAGACGTACATGATGATGATGTACATCGATATCATTATGTATTCGACTTTGATGCTACACGTATTCTAAAAGATTTGCATGCAATTGTAGACAAAATCAACAAAACTTTAGAATTTTTTAATGGTATTAACCATAAAACAATCAAATCTATACGTAAGCAATTACTTTACATTAACGATAATTACAGATATATAGAACTAAGTTTAAAACAAAATCATACTGCCTTCATATCTATCAAAAATTTGAATCAAAAATCGACCATACGTCTAATTGTAAAAGATTATGAAGTCCGTGATATTTTAACAAAGCAAGTGCTCGAGAAATTTAAATCATTAACATTTATTTCAGGCACACTTACATTCAACCATTCGTTTGAAGCATTTAAAAACTGGTTTAAAGAAGATGTAGAATTTAATACTTATGAAGTACAGTCATCACTTCAAAATCATAAATCAACAAATATTTACATTCCAAGCGATGTTGTTTCTTATGATTTTAAAAATACAGAAGATTATGTAGCATCTATTGTAGACTATATTCAAGAGTACGTCACTGTAACACAATCTAAATGTCTCGTACTTTTCACAAGTTATCGAATGATGCATATGGTACAAGAGCTATTAAATGAATTACCGATATTTGACGATTATGTTATTTTGACCCAACAACAAAATCAAAACTATAAAATTGTTCAACAATTTAATCATTTTGATAAAGCTATTTTGTTAGGTACATCAACATTCTTTGAAGGATTTGACTATCAATCTAATGGTATTAAATGTGTGATGATTGCTAAATTACCATTCATGAATAAATATAATACAAAGCATTGGTTAATGGATTCAGAATTTGAATCTACATTTAAAGATTATGTCTTACCTGATGCTGTAACGCGTTTTAGACAAGGTCTAGGTAGATTGATTCGTAACGAAGATGACAAGGGGCTCATTGTTTCCTTTGACGATCGTTTAACAAATAGTAACTATAAGCATTTTTTTGAACAATCGTTAGAATCTTATTCCCAAAAAAAAGGGAATATTCAACAATTTAGTAAATTACTTCACCGCATGCAGGCGAGTAAACTGAAAAATAGAAAAAAATAGATTATTTTAAATGATGAGAACACTATTCAGGTGCTAGAAGTTCACTTTCTATTTTGATAAAATAAATAAGTATTGTATAAAAAGAAAATAAAGTAGGAGTTTGATTATGAAAACAACAATTAAACAAGCAAAACAATACATTAATCAAGAAGTCACAATTGGCGCTTGGTTAACAAATAAACGTTCAAGCGGTAAAATTGCATTTTTACAATTACGTGATGGTAGTGGATTTATGCAAGGTGTTGTCGTTAAATCAGAAGTTGACGAAGAAACATTTAAACTTGCTAAAGACATTACACAAGAATCATCATTATATGTCACAGGTACAATTACAGAAGATAATCGATCTGATTTAGGCTATGAAATGCAAGTAAAATCAATTGAAGTCATTCATGAAGCTCATGATTATCCAATCACACCTAAAAATCATGGTACAGAATTCTTAATGGATCATCGTCATTTATGGTTAAGATCTAAAAAGCAACATGCAGTAATGAAAATTAGAAATGAAATTATTAGAGCAACATATGAATTCTTTAATGAAAATGGCTTTACTAAAATTGATCCGCCTATCTTAACTGCAAGTGCACCAGAAGGTACTAGTGAATTATTCCATACTAAATACTTTGATCAAGATGCATTTTTATCTCAAAGTGGTCAATTATATATGGAAGCTGCAGCTATGGCACACGGACGTGTTTTCTCATTTGGACCGACATTTAGAGCGGAAAAATCTAAAACAAGACGTCATTTAATTGAATTCTGGATGATTGAACCTGAAATGGCATTTACCAATCACGAAGAAAGTTTACAAGTTCAAGAACAATATGTATCACATATCGTAAAATCTGTATTAGAACATTGTAAATTAGAATTAAAAGCGCTAGATAGAGATACGAGCAAATTAGAAAAAGTATCTGCGCCATTCCCACGCATCTCTTATGATGATGCTATCAAATTCTTAAAAGAAGAAGGATTTGATGACATTGAATGGGGTGAAGACTTTGGTGCGCCTCATGAAACAGCTATAGCTAATCATTATGATTTACCAGTATTTATTACAAACTATCCAACTAAAATTAAACCATTCTATATGCAGCCTAACCCTGACAACGAAGACACAGTTTTATGTGCAGATTTAATTGCACCAGAAGGTTATGGTGAAATTATTGGTGGTTCTGAACGTATCAATGATCTAGAATTATTAGAACAACGTATCGATGAACATCAACTTGATACAGAAAGTTATAACTACTATTTAGACTTACGTCGTTATGGTAGTGTGCCACACAGTGGTTTCGGTTTAGGTTTAGAACGTACAGTTGCATGGATTTCAGGCGTTGAACACGTGAGAGAAACATCACCATTCCCACGTTTATTAAATCGTTTATATCCATAAAAATATCACGTTTTATAAATCATACTTGGGGAGTGAGACTAAATGATGTTATTCATGTCTCACTCCCACTTTTTACAATAAGAAAGAGAGGGGTATCATGGACACACATCAACTTAAAACTCGTCCTGTTGTAGTTAGAAGGGAACTTTTCGATCATTACAATGAATTAGGTTTAAATGAAAAAGATTTAGTCATTTTGATTAAGTTGATTTATGCCGCTGAAGTTTCTAATAAACAACCCTCAATAGAATTTTTGCAAAAAGGTTCAAATATGGAGCCGAGAGAAATAACATCAATTATTCAAAATTTAATTCAGCGTGATTTACTTGCACTGCATGTAAGTAAAGATGAGGAAGGAAAATTTACTGAATATATGAATTTAAATCGTTTTTACGAAAAGTTAAGTGATATTTTAACTCAAGAAAAAAATGAAACTACACATCATCAAACGCAACAAAACTTTAAGGATTTATTTCAATATATTGAACAGTTGTTTTCGAGACCCTTATCACCATATGAAATCGAAACGCTCAACCAATGGATTGATATAGACCAACATGATTACACTTTAATACGTGCTGCATTAGATGAAGCATATAGTCATGATAAATTAAGCTTTAAATATGTTGATCGTATTTTATTAAATTGGAAGAAAAACAATGTAACAACTTTAGAAGAATCTAACAAAGTGAGAGAAAAATTCAATAAACCTAAATTAACTCATACTGTAAAACATATACCTAAATTTGACTGGTTAAATGGAGAGAATCTAGATGGTAAGTAAGAAAAAAGCATTAGAAATGATTGACGTTATTGCAGATATGTTTCCCGATGCAGAATGTGAATTAAAACATGATAATCCGTTTGAATTAACAATAGCTGTATTATTATCTGCGCAATGTACAGATAATTTAGTTAATAAAGTAACACGTTCACTTTTTAAAAAATATAAAACACCTGAAGATTATTTAAAAGTAGATATAGAAGAATTGCAGAATGATATAAAATCCATAGGTTTATATCGTAATAAAGCAAAAAATATTAAAAAATTATGCCAATCTTTACTCGACCAGTACGATGGACAAGTTCCTCATACACATAAAGATTTAGAAAGTTTAGCTGGAGTCGGACGAAAAACAGCGAACGTTGTCATGAGTGTAGCTTTTGATGAGCCTTCTTTGGCAGTAGACACACATGTTGAACGTGTTTCAAAGCGTCTAGGTATTAATAAGTGGAAAGATAATGTTAAACAAGTAGAAGAACGTTTGTGTGATATTATTCCAAAAGAAAGATGGAGTAAAAGTCATCATCAACTTATCTTTTTTGGACGTTATCATTGTATTGCTCGAAAACCAAAATGTGATATTTGTCCATTACTTGAGGATTGTAGAGAAGGGCAAAAACGCATGAAAGCAATGAAAAAGGAAGTCTAATCAAATGATTAATAAATCACAATTTGAATCGCTAGAAAATGAACTTGATGTCTATGCTAAGAAAAGACAACTAAATTCTGATTTAGCAAAACAATATATCGATGATTATTTTGAACTACTTCTTTTGTTTTTTAGACAAATTAATGAAATAGAGTCTATTGATTTAAATCAGTTAGACCAATATCCAGTTGTTCCTATGAATTTTTTAGAACGATATCAATATATGTTAAAAAGAAAATACCACTTTATGGGGTATAGTCAAATGAAAACATTAAAAAATGAGCTTATTAAAATGAATGCTTCATATCAAATTAGAAGAAAAAATCAAAATAATAATTAATATGAAAGATAGTCTAGAGCAAAGTTGTTCTAGACTTTTTTTAATTAAAAAAACGACATAGCCTTATAAAAGACTATGTCGTTTTTAAAGCTATTACGACGCTTTTCTAAAATTAAAAATCGTGTTTGCTTTAAATATGTTAGATAAACTATTATTGTTATTTGTATTATCATTATTATTATTTTGTTGAGTTGATGTGGTACTATTGTTAGCACTGTTGTTCGTAGTTGAATTATTTGCTGAGTTATCAGTTGTATTACCTGTGTTCGTTGTTGATGTAGTATTTGAGTTGTTATCACTGGTAGAATTAGAATTGCTTGAACTATTTCCTGTACTACTAGAATTACTTGATGAGCTACTATCTGAATTGTTAGTAGACATATTATCATATTTACTTCCTGAAGTTGTATTATTATCTGGATGATCTTTAACTGATAATGTACTTGCACCTGAACCAGTAACTGAATCAGGTTTTTTGAAGTCTCCGTCATTACTTGAAGTAATATCTGACATCACATCTTTATATAGATATTGTGCATATTCTTGTTCAGAATGTCCTAAGAATGAATCTTCACCGCCTGGTTTAATTTGGCTGAAGCCCATCCAAATTGACATTGTATATTTAGGTGTGAAACCATTCATCCAAATATCTTTAGCTGCATTGTCAGGTAAGTTATATTGATTATTAACTTCTGTGCCATAAGTACTTGTACCTGTTTTAGCACCCATATTAACGCCAGCAACACCATGACCGTAAGCAGACCCATATGGTTTAAATGTACCAGTTAACATTTCTGCAAGCATATAAGCAGTATAATCTTCCATGGCTTTATGACTTGTATGATCAAATTCGATAGTTTCATCATCAGATGTTACAACTTTGCGAATTGAATGCGCATTATTGTAAGTACCACCATTAGCTATTGATGCAAATGCTGATGCTAATTGAGTAGGTGAGAATTCAGAAGCACCACCACCTAAAATTTCAGATGGTCCTAAATCAATTTCATAATCTAAACCAACTTTAGACGCAAAATCTTTTGGAGCATCTTTACCTGCACTTGATGATACTTGCTGCCAAGCTTTTAAAGCAGGAATATTAAAACTTTGTCTTAATGCATCATATGCCGATACTGTACCATGACCTTGCCCATCATAGTTACGGAATGTACCACCATCAATGGAATAACTTGATTCATCTTGCATTGCGTGGTTTGTAGCCCATTGCATATTTTCAATTGCTGGACCATATGATAAGAATGGTTTCAGTGATGAACCAGTCAAGTGTGTATCTGTAGCAGCATTACGATCAACGACATCTCTATAATTTCGTCCACCGGAAATGGCTACAATGCCTCCAGTTTTACTATCAAGAATGGTTGAGCCTACTTGTTGGTCATCATTTTTATAGTAATTACCATTATCAATGCGATCTTGAAGCGTTTTTTGAACGTCTTTATCCATATTCGTATAAATCTTAATACCACTTTGCATTAAATCACTATAATTTTTATTTTTAAAGTGTTTATTACCTATTAATTCAGCTTTAACAAAATTAACGTAAGAATCATACTCACTATTAGAATCATCATTAGATATTTGACGTTCTTTTGTTGTACGTTTTACTAAATTATCTTCTAATGAAGTAGCTTTAGCTTCTTTCCACTGTTTATCAGAGATTCTATTATGGTAGTGCATTAAGTATAAAACAGTTTCTTTACGATTTTCAGCTTCTTTTGGGTTATCATAAATGTTATACAGGTTAGGAACTTGTGGTAAACCAGCTAGATAGGCCTCTTCAGCTAAATTAAGTTCATTTAAATTTTTATTAAAGTAATATTTAGCTGCAGCCCTAACGCCATATACACCATCTGAGTAATAAATTTTATTTAAGTACATTTGGAAAATATCATCTTTACTGTACTCTTGCTCTAAACGGTAAGATAGATAAGCTTCTTGCGCTTTACGTCCAATCGATTTCTTTTCTGAAAGGAATGAACGCTTAACCACTTGTTGTGTTAAAGTAGACGCCCCTTGGGAACCAAAACCACCAGTTACGTTCTTACCAATAGCACCAAATAAACGTTTATAGTCTAACGCACCATGTTCATAGAAGCGATTATCCTCAGTTGCTAACACGGCATTTTTCATATTTTTAGGAACATCTTTCAAATCAACATGTTCTCTACGTGCGCCATTGTCTAATTTCTTAACCAAGTCCCCGTTTTTATCATAAATTTCAGCAGGCTTTGGATCTTGTAATTTAGACTCATTAAATGCTGGAGCTTTCCAAGCATAGTATGCAAATAGAAGTATACCAAGTAGAAGTAACACGATAAAGGCAATGAATAAAAAGCCTATAATCTTAATAATCGTTCTTTTTACATTCTTATTCTTTTTTGATTTGGATTTCCCATTTTTGCCTTTATTTGGTTGGGAAGATCCTTTATTTTCCGTCATACGCGGTCCTCACTTTCATCTAATATCAACTTATCAACAGCCTTAAGATAATTCAATCTAGGTTGATACTGATAAGGAATATAGTAACTATTTTTTTTGATTTCTTCAACTGTTATTGATTTTTTTATTTCCTTTTTATATCTTTCCCAAAAAGGTTCAAACTTCGAAAAAGGTAATAGATATACCTCATCAAGCACTTTAAATCTAATCAGTAAAAAGACGAGTCCTTTTTGTAGAAAACAACTTTTCATATGTTCTACTTGATGATCATGGATATTATTTAAAGGAAAAGACGTTTTATTTTTGGTTTCTTTTGCTTCAAAATCAATATAATAGCCTCGATAGACGCCATTATAATCAGTTGTAGAAGGTGTACGAAAGTATGCTTCATTAATTACAGCTTTACTTCTTTTAGGATAATGAACATTTACAATTTGAATAGGAGTAGGTTTCTTATGTATAACAGCCACACCATGCTTAAAATAGTAATTGTTAGATTGTTCAATATCTTTTTCGAGAGTCATACCTCGTCCACCATATTTAATGTTACTAGAAGCATCACTTTGATTACTTCCAACCTTAGTAGGATTTAGTTTGAATGGTTTTCCATTTGGATAATTTATCATACTCACCACACAAATTTAATATTACACTTTCAATTTCTCAGAGAATAATATTAAACTATAATACGATAATAATGAAATGAGCATAATATTTATATTATACTACACATAATTAAATATATTCATTAATTATCTATTCTATTTTAACGTGCTTTAACAGTGAAAACAATATGTTTAAAAATTTGTAATAATGTAAAATTTATATCTAAACAATACTATAAAATAATTGTAATAAATTGTAAGAATATAGGAGGCCTCGTTATGTACACATTAATTAATGAAATACTTAAAGAACTACAGTACATGGCGTCAAGCTATAATGAAATAAAATTGACACAGTCAGAGAAGCAATTTCATCGAGATGTTGTTCCTTATGTAAAAAAAATTGATGGTTTAACTGAAGAATTATCTCATTATCATGATGAACTAATTCAATTTCCTTATATGAATAAGGAAAAATTAGAAATTTTAGTTAAACATATTAAGGAATTATCTGTAGAGTGTCACTACAATAAAACAAGTAAGAAGTTATTTAATGAAAAATTGAAATCTGCTAATTATGATCTTACCAATTTGCTTAAACATATAAAAGATAAAGAGGAATCAATACATTGAAAACAGTATATGTGACTGGATATAAATCATTTGAGTTAAATATATTTAAAGATGATATGAAAGAAGTGGATTATCTTAAACAATTTATAGAACATAAATTATTACAGTATATTGACGAAGGGCTAGAATGGGTACTCATTCAAGGACAAATTGGTATTGAATTATGGGCAGCTGAAGTAGTATTAAAATTACAAGACACATATCCTGAGTTAAAATTAGGTATTATCACACCATTTTATGGTCATACCTCCAAATGGAATGAACACAATATAGCAAAGTATGAATCTATTGCTAGTAATGCACAATTTCTAGAGAGTGTATTTCATTCTGAATATCAAGGACCTTTTCAATTTAAACAAACAGACCAATTTATATTAGATCATACAGATATGACGTTATTAATTTATGATGATGAACAAGAGGGAAGTCCAAAATATTTTAAGAGGATGTTAGTTGATTTTATGGAAAAAACGACTTATAATTGTGATATTGTGACATTTGATGAACTTACTGACTTTATTAACGATTTACAATGGCAACAAGACCAAAGTTTTGAATGAGGTGGAAATTAATGGCAGATGTTTCTTTAAAGCTTTCAGCAAAAGATATCTATGAAAAAGACTTTGAAAAAACGATGGCTCGCGGTTATCGTCGTGAAGAAGTTGATGCTTTTTTAGATGATATCATTACTGATTATCAGAAAATGGCTGATATGAATAATGAAGTAGTGAGACTATCTGAAGAAAATAATAAACTTAAAAAAGAAGTTGAAGAATTGAGAATCAGAGTTGCAACTTCACGTCCTTCTGATAATAAGTCATTTGCTTCAAGCAATTCGAAATCAGCGAATAACAACGTAGACATTTTAAAAAGAATTTCTAATCTTGAAAAAGCTGTTTTTGGCAAATAATACATTGATATCTTAAAGATATAAGCTTGTTACGAAGCATGTTTGATTGCTATTATGTTTGATTTTGATAGCTAATTATTTATCTATTTAAAATTCTATTAAATATTTTAAAATTATGTTATACTCACAAAAGTGATATTTTGGGTAATCGCTATAGAAATATAGAGGAAAGTCCATGCTCACACAATCTGAGATGATTGTAGTGTTCGTGCTTGATGAAACAATAAGTCAAGGCATTAATTTGACGGCAATGAAATAACCTAAGTCATTCATTGATATGGTTAAAATAGTTTGAAAGTGCCACAGTGACGTAGCTTTTATAGAAATATAAAAGGTGGAACGCGGTAAACCCCTCGAGTGAGCAATCCAAATTTGGTAGGAGCACTTGTTTAGCGGAATTCAACGTATAAACGAGACATCTTTACTCGCATAGTAAAGATCTGTAGACAGATGATTACCACCAAAGTACCAGTACAACTAGTGTACGTTATGAGTACAATGGTACAGAACATGGCTTATAGAGATATCACAGACTAGTTTAGCTCTCCCTTTTTATGGAGAGCTTTTTTTATTTTGTATACATAATTATTTTAATATTTGTTAATATACTAATATGATATGAGACAAAGGAGATGAAATAATGTATCAATTATTAGCCGTGTGTCCAATGGGTCTTGAAGCCGTAGTTGCTAAAGAAATACAAGAACTTGGTTATAATACTCAAGTTGAAAATGGACGCATTTTCTTTGAAGGTGATGCTAATGCCATTGTAAAATGTAATTTATGGCTACGTACAGCTGACCGATTAAAAATAGTAGTAGGACGCTTCAATGCTAAAACATTCGATGAACTTTTTGAAAAGACAAAAGCATTACCTTGGGAAACAATTATCGATAAAGAAGGACAATTTCCTGTCCAAGGTCGTAGTGTAAAATCTACACTTCATAGCGTTCCTGACTGTCAAGCCATTACTAAAAAAGCTATCGTTGAACGTCTTAAAAAAGCTTATAATGAAAAAGGATGGTTAAACGAAAGTGGTGCGAAATATCCTGTTGAAGTAGCTATTCTTAAAGATAATGTCCTACTTACCATTGATACGTCAGGTTCAGGACTAAATCGTAGAGGGTATCGTATTGCACAAGGTGAAGCACCTATTAAAGAAACATTAGCAGCTAGCTTAGTACGTTTAGCAAATTGGAAGGGTGATACACCCTTTATTGATCCATTTTGTGGTTCTGGAACCATTGCTATTGAAGCATGTTTAATTGCTCAAAATATTGCGCCAGGTTTTAATAGAGAATTTGTATCAGAGGAATGGAATATTATGCCTCCTAATATTTATGACGTCATGCGTGACGAAGCTGATCAACAAGCTGACTATGATAAAGACATTCAAGTGTATGCGTCTGATATCGATCCAGAAATGGTTGAAATTGCTAAACGTAATGCTGAA
This sequence comes from Staphylococcus sp. HMSC035D11, assembly GCF_001836075.1. NCBI lineage: Bacteria > Bacillati > Bacillota > Bacilli > Caryophanales > Staphylococcaceae > Staphylococcus > Staphylococcus sp. HMSC035D11. Next base: position 96,007 of record NZ_KV827231.1, on the reverse strand, counting down.
GAAGTAGGCCTAGGTGATATTATTCAATTTAGTGTTAAGGATGTTAATACATTAACTATCGACCAAGAAGGACCTGTAGCGTTAGTTGGTAACCCGCCATACGGCGAGCGTATTGGAGGTAGAGCTGAAGTTGAAGAAATGTATCGATATGTAGGTAAACTAATGAAACAACATCCTTATTTATCAACATATATCCTTACAAGTAATAAAGAATTTGAGTATTTAGTAGATCGTAAAGCAACTAAACGTCGAAAACTTTTTAACGGTTATATCGAATGTACGTATTATCAATACTGGGGAAAAAAGCCTAATATTGATAAATAAATTTGACTTGAAGATTTATTTGAAAATAATTAATTTTGTAAATTTTTCTTAATAAATTGGATAATATTTATTTAAAATTTATGTATTTATTAGCACTATAATAGTGACTATTGTAAAGTTATTAGTAAGCGTGTTAAAAACATAGCACATTTAAACAGTATAGTAAGGAGAATAAGTTATGCAAACAGTTTTAATTGTAGGGGCTAACGGAAAAGTATCAATTGAAGCAACTAAAATTTTCTTAGAGAATTCTAGTTTTAACGTTGATTTATTTTTAAGAAATGCCCACCGTATTCCTGATTACGCATCTAATCGTATCACTGTCTTTGAAGGTGATGCTAAAAATGTTGAAGATTTAGAAAAAGCATTAGATCAAGTAGATATTGTTTTTGCAAGTTTATCAGGATCACTAGATAGAGAAGCACAAGCCATTATAGATGCCATGAACAAAAAGAATGTTAAACGTTTAATATTTGTGGCAGCTCCTGGTATTTATGACGAATTACCAGATAAATTCAATACATTTAACAAAGAACAATTTGGTGAAAAATTAACTAAATATCGTAAAGCAGCTGATTTAATTGAAGCGTCTGACTTAGATTATACAATTATTCGTCCTGCTTGGTTAACATTTAAAAATGAATCAGATTATGAAATTACTCAAAAAGGTGATACCTTTAAAGGAACAGAAGTTTCTAGAAGAAGTGTAGCCAATTTAGCAGTGCGTATAGCGAAACAACCTGAACTTTATTCTAGACAAAATATTGGAGTAAATAAACCAAATACTGATGGCGATAAACCAGCTTGGTTTAACTAATTCATTCTATATAGGTTTTTATTATTTCTTATGATAAAATTTAATAAACATAGCTAAAGATATTTTAGTTTTATCACCCTAAAAGTGAGGTTATAATTCTTTTTAGTTTTATAACCTTAATTTTTTTATATTTTAGAGTGAGTGAAATAAAGGGGATAGCATTATGCAAAATAATGAACAATTAGATGTATTATACAAATTAAAAAAAGAAATAGAAAAATCGAATAACGAAGCATTAGTACATACAATAAATCAAGTGATTAAAAAAGTATATTTAAATCAATATACTTTATCATTTGTTGGACATTTTTCAGCTGGTAAGTCAACATTAATCAATTTATTATTAGAACAAGATATATTGCCTAGCTCACCTGTACCAACAACGAGTAATACGGCTATAGTTTCTGTTTCAAAAGAAGAAGAAATTATTGCTAATTTAGAATATCAAAAATATGCTAAGTTAAAAACGTATGATGATGTAAAAATAATGAACCGATTAAATATTGATGTGGAATCTATTGAAATAAAGTTTCCTTCAAATAAGTTTAATCTTGGTTTTACATTACAAGACACTCCAGGAGTAGATTCAAATGTTTCTACACACCAATCCACTACTGAACAATTTTTATATACAAGCAATATGATTGTGTATATAGTTGATTATAATCATGTTCAGTCTGCGCTCAATTTCCAATTTATGAAACGCATGAATCAAGTAGGCATACCTATTATTTTTGTTATCAATCAAATTGATAAGCATAATGAGAATGAAATTTCTTTTGATACATTTAAACAAAAAGTAGAACAATCTATACAAGATTGGGATATTAAAGTCGATCAACTATTTTATGTTAGTAAATTTGATCATCCAAACAATCAACTTCATTTATTCTCAGAGTTTTTAGAAGAAAAAGATAAACTACGTGAACCTATTGAAGATTTTGTAACACGTATCATTGAATTTATACATCGTACTCAGCTTTCATATATTCAAGAGCATATGCAAAATATACTTGACGCTTTAAATATCAATGAATCCGAATTTGAAGAATCCTATAAACAATTTCAACAGAATCAAGCTATAAGTGAAGAAGCACAATTATTAAATCATTCTTCTCAATTATTAACGTACTTAAAAGAAAAACGGAAAAATATATTAGATAATGCTTATATTATGACTCATGATATGCGAGAAGATATTCGTTATTATCTTGAAAGCATGGCTTTAGACTTCAAAGTGGGTGGTCTTCTAAATAAAAAAAAGAAAACGGAAGAAGAGAGAGCAAAACGTTTACAAATTGTTGTAGACCGTTTACAAGAAAAAGTGAATCGACACATTCGTCAACCAATGCGTGAAGATTTATCTTTTGTAACTCGCTTTATTCATCATTCTGAAGTAAATCAACGAATTTTAAATCAACATTATGAAATTGAACCTACTTTAATTTCTAATTTATATCAAGTACAAACAAGCATTAATAATACCTATGTGCTCACATTTAGTGATGACGTTTTAAAAGCAATTGCACGTGCTGTCGAAAAACAATCAGATTCATTATTTAAAGACATTATTGAACATACTGAAGCAACGGAATTATCTAACATAGAAGATAATGATGCACATTTATATGAACAGTATCTTGAGTTCAAGAATTTAAAACAGTCATTAACAACTGAAAATTATAAACATTATTATATTCATATAAATGACTCACTCGATAAATTAATTGATCGAACAGAAACACATTATAAACTTAATCAATCAACCATATCTTCAACAAATGATTTAGACGAAGATATTACATCAACTAAGGATACGACAACTCATCACTTTGATATTCAGAAAGCTCTGGCTATCATTGAACCTGTTCCTTTATTCAATAAAACTAAGCAAGACATCAAAGCAACATTGCAACGCATAGATAATAAAATTGTAAAAATAGGCGTCTTTGGTACATTTAGTGCAGGAAAAAGTAGCTTGATTAATGCTTTACTTGGAGATCATTATCTTGTAAGCTCACCTAATCCAACAACAGCAGCTACGACTGAAATCTCATATGGTCATGATAGTCAAATTACTTTGAAAACAAATACGCAATTGTTAAATGAATTAAACCAATTACTTGAATATCAAAACGTTTCTTTTAACTCGTTAGAAAAATTTATGAATAGTAATATTGAGTCTTTAAAACAACAATTAGAAAAAAATCAATTGGCTTTTATAACATCAGTAGAGAAGCACTTTTCAATGTACCAAGATATGCTAACAGAAGGTATAACACATACTATTTCACAAAATGAAATTAAGCAATGGAGTGCTGAAGACGAATACGCTACATTTGTTAAAACCGTTCATATACAACTTCCACTGGATTGGTTAAAAGACAAAATTATCGTTGATTCATTAGGGTTACATTCTAATAATCAACGACATACAAATGAAACTGAACGCATCTTAACTTCTTCAGACCTAATTTTATATGTGAGCTATTTTAATCACTCATTTACTGATAATGACAAAGCATTTATTGAACATATGAAAGATATTAACCAATTAAATGAAGCACAGACATTTAAAATGATTATTAATGCGATAGATTTAGCTGAAACTAATGAAGATTTAATAGCAGTGGAGCAGTATGTAAAAGATGCTCTATCTCAAGTGAATCTGCCATCTGAATTATTCGGTGTATCAAGTAAACGTGCATTGGAGACTAAAGATGAAGGCATTCTTAAATTAAAAGAAAGTATTAATCATTTTGTCGAAACTGAATCGAAAACGATTTTAGAGAAGCAAATGATTCATCAAATCGAGCAAATGCGCGATAACTTTAATCAAATCATCTATGAATTTAAAACAAATCAAACACGTATGTTAGAACAACAACAACAACTTGAAACTTATAAAAATAAAACACCATTAACTAACCAAATTATTCATACAAGTGAGCAGCATACTAAAAATGAGGTTGAAGAACAAATCTATCATTTAAATAAACGATTACAGCTTCAATTATTAGATGAGGTTAAAAAAGTATATAATAGTCAAATGACACAAAATAATGATTTTAATGATGAAAAGAAACGTGCTACGAAAATGTACTTAGATCAAGTTCATCAACGATTATATTTAGAACAAACTTTATTAGTCGAAAGAATAAAAACATACTTTACTTCTCAATTAGATCAACAAATAGCACCAACAATTCAAAAATTAAACTCAGTTCATGTACTTATCCAACCTCATTTTAAAATAACAGCGCCGTTTACTGATGATGCACTATTACGTATTAGTTTAGAAGAGATGCTTTCAGTTTTACCTAAACAGTTGTCTAAACGTAAAATTTTAAATGCAAATGCGCAAAGAGAACTGCAAGAAATGATTTGTACAAATACACTAGAACTGCTACAACCATCACTAAACGTATTAAAACAACAATTAAATTATTATGTATCTAACTTAACTCACGACGCGAACATCGAACTTAATCAGTTAAATAATAATGTTTTAGAGCAAATCAATGACTTATTATCTAAACGTATTGATAATTCACTCATTGAACAATTAGAAACAGTAAATCAACAATTGGAACCACTTTTAAATTAGAAAGAAGGATTAATATATGACTCAACGTGTCTTACTTGTAGATGGAATGGCACTCTTATTTAGACATTTTTATGCTACAAGTCTACACAATCAATTTATGTATAATTCTAAAGGTATGCCAACCAATGGGATTCAAGGTTTTGTTAGACATATCTTTACGGCAATTAAGGATATTAAACCAAGCCATGTTGCGATATGTTGGGATATGGGGCAAGCGACCTTTAGAAATGCTATGTATACTTCTTATAAACAAAATAGACCTGCGCCACCAGAAGAATTGATACCTCAATTCGATTACGTAAAAGACATTTCAGAACAATTTGGTTTTGTGAATATCGGTGTTGCAAATTATGAGGCAGACGATGTCATAGGAACACTCGCTAAAATATATTCAAAAGATAATGAAGTACATATTGTAACTGGAGATAGAGATATTTTACAATGTATCAATGAACAAGTAGAAGTCTGGTTAATCAGAAAAGGTTTTAATATTTATCATCATTATACTCTTAATCGTTTTAATGAAGAGTATGCATTACATCCACTTCAACTTATTGATATTAAAGCATTTATGGGAGATTCAGCAGATGGGTATCCTGGTGTTAAAGGTATTGGGGAAAAAACCGCCATTAAATTAATACAATCTTATGGTAGCGTTGAAAACGTACTAGACCATATCGAATCACTTACACCTGGTCAACAGAAAAAAATTGCAACTGATAAAGAAAATTTGATTTTATCCAAACAATTAGCGGAAATCTATACGGATGTGCCTATCGATACAACTGCATTATATAAAGAAATGGAATATACACATTCATTGAATCATATTCTTTCAATTTGTAATGAACACGAACTTTATGTCTCTGGTAAATATCTTGCTTCAAAAATTTTAATGTAAAACAGATAAAAAAAGAAGATAAAAGAATTCAACATAAATTCTTTTATCTTCTTTTTTACATTATTATTGTTTATTCTTAATTAATTTGTATAGAGCTTGTTGTGCTAATTGATTTGCTTCTTTATTTTTATCTCTTGGAACCCATTTTACAAATAGCAAATCAAAACTTGCTTCTAAAATCTCCATATTTTCAAAAAATGGTTTGAAACGCGCATTTTTTACATAACCTTGATTCACGCTATCTTCTATCAATTTAGAATCTGTATGCAATAAAGCATTTGAAACATTTAATTCACGAGCATGTTCTAATGCATGAATGAATGCAGACCATTCAGCACTATGGTTGTCCAATTCTCCTAAATCATGTGTATACGTATATTTAATATCATTTTCTTTAATTACTATCCCACACGTACTACGTCCCGGATTGCCACTCGTCGCAGCATCAAAAAATATTTTAGCCATTAAAAACACCTCTAGTTTAAGCATTAATTAAACACTATTTGTCTATTTAAAAATAGCATATTGCTTAGTAAACCTAAACAATATGCATGTATGATTGTTTTAATAACCTTCGTCTAATTTTTGAATTTTTCCTTTTCGATAGAAAGACTTCGCAATATAACCAAATGGAACATTGAAAATCGTTGAGACTAATTTTAAAACATACGTAGTAATAAAGATTTCAAATACAACACTTGCAGGCAATGTACCGATAAATGCGATAGTTACAAATAATGCAGTATCAATAATTGAACTTAATACCGTACTTCCATAAGCTCTAATAATAAATGTTTTATCTGATTGGAAAACTTTTTTTATCATTGAAAAGATGAACACATCTACATGTTGCCCTATAATATAAGCAATAATTGAACCTAAAGCAATTCTCGGCACTAAATCAAAAATCGTAGATAATGCTTTTTGAGATATATCTTCTGGTGCGGGTATAAAATGTAATGACATTTGCATTACAATTATCATAACAAGAGTTGATGAGAAGCCTAACCATACAGCACGTTTAGCAACTTTTCGTCCATAAATATCATTTAAAATATCTGTAGCTAGGTAGATAGAGGCAAACATTACATTACCTAAAGTTGCTGAGATACCAAAAATATCAACCGTTTTGATGACTTGGATATTAGCAATAATTGTACCGATAGCTACCCAAGCGATAAGACCTTGTTTACCAAAACAACGATACATTAAAACCATTACAATAAATGTTACAAAAAAAGTAGCAATACCAAAAAATTCATTATACATCATTTATTCCTCCTAAATTTTGATAATGCGGGTGTTTAGAAACCGCTAAGCAACTTTAATATTTTATAGTAAAAGTAATTCAAATTCAATACTCATTAATCAATTCATATTATAAATAATAAAAAATAAAATCGATTATTTTAAAATGATCATCATATAAGTTATAATAACTCCATATTTATAAAATTAAGTATAAGGAGTGAAAGTTATACTTACACATTCCGAACAAAATGCAATAGAAAAAATTGATGAATTAATGAATACTTATTGTGATAAATGTTTACTGAAAACACACATTAGAAAAACAGAAGGAAAAACACAAGCACATCATTTTTGTATTTCTGAATGTTCAATAGGTAAGCAAATTAAGCAATTAGGCAATGAACTTCAATAGGAGGGAATTTTATGCATATAAAGTCAATTGAAGACACACCAAATTATAATACGATTAAAATTAATTTAAGTGAAAAACGTAAAGATAATCAATCAAATACGTATACATCTGCTCAAGATGGGCAACCTGATTTTATTAATCGATTATTTGATATCGAAGGAGTAAAGTCAGTTTTTTATGTCATGGATTTTATTTCAGTAGATAAAGAGGAATATGCCAATTGGGATGATCTTGTACCTAAAATTGAAGACACATTTTAATTTTAGGAGGAACAGTAGTGGAAATATTAAAAATTGAACCAACACCAAGCCCAAATACAATGAAAATCGTTTTAAGTGAAAAGCGTGCTGATAATCAGTCGAACACATATACAGAAGTCAAAACATCTCAACCTGATTTTATTAATGACTTATTACAAATTAAAGATGTTAAATCTATATTTCATGTAATTGACTTTTTAGCTATTGATAAGTATCCGAAAGCAAATTGGGAAGAGGTATTACCTCAAATTACTGCGTCACTTCAAAAAGAGGAAACTATTAGTCAATCATCTCAGTTTGATGAACACTATGGAGAAGTGAAAGCAGAGATACTCACTTTTAAAAATATCCCATATCAAATTAAATTAACAAATGCTCATGAAGAAGTACGTAAACAACTACCTGATATCTTTATTAATAGTATGCTTAAAGCACAAGAAGATGATGATAATGTTATTTTTCTTAGAAAATGGAAAGAGCTTGGTTTACGTTATGGAGAACTTTCTCTAGTTATGGAAGAAGTTTATGAAGAAATCATTGCATTATATCCAAAAAGTCGATTGGAACAATTAGTCGTTCAAGCTTTATCTACACAAACGAAAAGTACATCTCATTTTTATCAACATGTTTCATACGAGGAGTACTTGAATGAATCAGACTGGAAAGTACGTCTCAGAATGTTAACAGAATTCCCAACACCAACACTTGAGGATATTCCACTCTTAGAGCAAGCCCTAAATGAAAATAAGTTACCATTAAGACGTCAAGCGATTGTTTTATTTGGTATGATTGAAAGTAAAGAAATATTGCCATATTTGTATAAAGGATTAAATGATCAGCATCCAGCTATTCGACGTACAGCTGGAGACTGTATCAGTGATTTAGGTTATAAAGAAGCTTTGCCAGAAATGGAAAAAGCACTTGATGATCCACAAAAAATTGTTCGTTGGAGAGCTGCAATGTTTTTATTTGAAGAAGGTGGCGAAGCGCAACTAGCATCTCTAAGAGCGCATGCAAACGACAATGCTTACGAAGTAAAACTTCAAGTGAAAATGGCAATTTCTAGAATTGAAAATGGCGATAAAGCATTAGGTTCCGTATGGAAACAAATTGCTAATCGTAATAAACATTAAAGGAGTTTTTTATATGAATCCGTATGAACAATATATGCATGAACTAGCACAACAAATGCGTTCTGAATTAACTGATAATGGTTTTACAAGTTTAGAATCAAGTGAAGATGTATCAAACTATATGAACAATGTTAAAGATGACGAAACAACATTTGTTGTTATTAATTCTACATGTGGTTGTGCTGCTGGTTTAGCGAGACCTGCTGCTGTAGCAGTTGCTGATCAAAATGATAAAAAGCCAACACATAAAGTCACAGTATTCGCTGGACAAGATAAAGAAGCAACGCAAACAATGCGCGATTATATCCAACAAGTACCTTCAAGCCCTTCGTATGCTTTATTTAAAGGTACAGAATTAAAGCATTTTATTCCGCGTGAACATATTGAAGGTAGAGATATTCAAGATATTTGTATGGATATTAAAGATGCTTTCGACGAAAATTGTTAATATGATTATATTAAATTAATCTATCTTAATATGCATCTCCAATAATAAATTATCTCAGTTTGATAATTTATTATTGGAGATTTTTAAATATAAAAATGTTTTGAAATAATATAATTCATTCAATATCTTTCTATTTTCTAGTATAATGATAATTAATATAAAATTTAGGAGAGATGTACATATGCTCAATCCTTTTGATTCGGCGTATCACGATTTATGTAATGACATTTTAGAAATTGGTAATCAACGTGATGATAGAACACATACAGGTACCATTTCTAAATTTGGACATCAAATCCGCTTCGATTTAACGAAGGGATTCCCTTTACTCACTACAAAAAAAATATCTTTCAAACTTATTGCTACTGAGTTATTGTGGTTTATAAAAGGAGATACTAATATTCAGTATTTATTAAAATATAATAATAATATTTGGAATGAATGGGCTTTTGAAAAATATATTCAATCTGAAGATTATCATGGTCCAGATATGACAAATTTTGGACATCGTTCTCAAGAAGATGAAAATTTCAATAAAATGTATCAACAGGAAATGAAAAAATTTAAAGAGAAAGTGTTGAATGATGATACTTTTGCTAAAAAATATGGTGATTTAGGAAATGTCTATGGAAAGCAATGGCGTGATTGGGTAGATCAATATGGTAATCATTTCGATCAGCTTAAAACAGTTATTCAGCAAATTAAGACAAACCCTAATTCGAGAAGACACATAGTTTCAGCATGGAATCCCACTGAAATTGATACTATGGCATTACCACCATGTCATACAATGTTTCAGTTCTACGTACAAGATGGCAAATTAAGTTGTCAACTTTATCAACGTAGTGCAGATATTTTCCTAGGTGTGCCTTTTAATATTGCAAGTTATGCATTACTTACGCATTTAATTGCTAAAGAATGTAACTTAGAAGTTGGAGAATTCATTCATACTTTTGGAGATGCACATATTTATTCTAATCACATAGAGGCAATTAAGACTCAACTTTCTAGAGAAGGTTTTGCACCTCCTACATTAAAAATAAATTCTGAACACTCAATCTTTGATATTAATTATGAAGATTTAGAACTTGTAGACTATCAATCTCATCCAGCAATTAAAGCGCCCATTGCTGTGTAATCTATCTTTAATTAAAAATAAACTAAAAGGGGATATGATAAATGACCTTATCAATTTTAGTGGCACATGATCAACAACGTGTCATTGGTTATAAAAATGCTCTACCATGGCATATTCCAAATGATTTAAAACATGTAAAACAACTCTCAACTGGCCATACACTTGTAATGGGTAGAAAAACATTTGAGTCCATTGGCAAACCATTACCAAATAGAAAAAATGTAGTTTTAACTCGTGATAACAATTTTAAACCTGATGGCGTTGAAGTGATTCACACAATTGATGATATCTACAACTTAGAGGGTCATGTATTTATTTTTGGTGGCCAAACATTATTTGAAGTAATGATTGATAAAGTTGACGATATGTATATCACTGTAGTAGATGGAAAACATCAAGGTGATACATTTTTCCCTCCCTATACATTTGAAGATTGGACGGTTGTATCTTCTGAAGAGGGTCAACTTGATGGAAAAAATACTATTCCACATACCTTTTTACATTTAGTACGAAAATAAAATAAATTAACAGGAGAAATTATGACTAAACAAGTAATCGTTACAGACTCTACCTCAGATTTATCAGCTGAATATTTAAATCAACATAACATCCATGTTGTTCCATTAAATTTAACCATTGATAAAGAATCATTTGTAGATCAAGTAGATATCTCATCCGAGGAGTACATTAAACGTATTGAAGAAGACGCTGACGTTAAAACGAGTCAGCCATCAATTGGTAAATTTATTGAATTATATGAACAACTTGATAAAGACAATGACGATGTAGAAATCTTTAGCATTCATATGTCTTCAGGATTAAGTGGAACATATCAGACTGCTTTACAAGCGAGCAATATGATTGAAGCAAAAGTAAATGTGATTGATTCAAAATCAATTTCTTTTGGATTAGCATACCAAATTCAACGTTTAGTAGAACTTGTAAACACTAATCTTTCAAGTGCAGAAATTATTAAACATATTTCAGAATTGCAGAAAAATATTAAACTATTTGTTGTTATTGGCCAACTCAATCAATTAATTAAAGGTGGACGCATCAGTAAAACAAAAGGTTTAATCGGAAATATTATGAAAATAAAACCGATAGGAACACTTAGAGAGGGATATTTAGAAATCGTACATAATTCTCGTACACAAAACTCTAGTATTCAATATCTAAAAAAAGAAATTGCTAAATTTATTGAAAATCATACTATTCAATCGATTGGTATTGCACATGCAAATACGATTGAATTCATTGAAAAAGTAAAACATCAATTTAATGAAGCATTTGGACAACAAAATTATGATGTTAATGTAACGACACCAGTCATTTCTACACACACTGGTCAAGGCGCTATCGGTCTTGTCGTAGTTAGAGGATAATAGATAATAATAGGTGACTTAAGTTATTGATCTCTGAGTTAATTACTTTAATTTCATATCATTATATCGTAAATTTAAAGAAAGATAGAGGAGGTAATATAATGGCATATGCAACTTTAGCAGGAGGATGTTTCTGGTGTATGGTTAAACCTTTTACATCTTACCCAGGTATTGAAGATGTCGTATCAGGTTATAGTGGCGGAAATATAGAATATCCAACGTATGAACAAGTATGTTCAAATCAAACTGGTCATAGAGAAGCAGTTCAAATTACTTATAATCCAGATATTACGTCATTTGAAAATATTTTGGATGTTTACTTTAAACTATTTGACCCGACAGATAATAAAGGGCAATTTTTTGATAGAGGCGAAAGCTATGAACCAGCAATATTTTATCATGATGAACAACAAAAAAAAGCTGCTGAATTAAAAATCCAACAACTAAATGAAGAAGGTATTTTTAAAAAACCAATCATCACACCAGTTCTTCCTTACAAAAACTTTTATCCAGCGGAAGATTACCATCAAGACTATTATAAAAAAAATCCTATGCATTATGAGCAATATCAACGCGGTTCTGGTAGAAAAGCATTTATAGAATCACATTGGGGGTCTCAAAATGATTAAAAAAGATAAAAGCGAATTAAATGATATGGAGTATCTCGTTACTCAAGAAAATGGTACAGAACCTCCTTTTCAAAATGAATATTGGAATCATTTTGACAAAGGAATATACGTAGATAAAATTTCTGGTAAGCCTTTATTTACTTCTGAAGAGAAATTTGAATCTGATTGTGGTTGGCCAAGTTTCTCAAAAGCATTAGACGATGATGAAATTGTTGAACTCGTAGATAAATCATTTGGTATGATTCGAACTGAAGTTAGATCAGAAGATGCTAACAGTCATTTAGGTCACGTATTCAATGATGGCCCAAAAGAAAGTGGCGGATTGCGTTATTGTATTAATTCTGCAGCTATTCAATTTATTCCATACGAAAAATTAGAAGAATTAGGATATGGCGATTTGATACAACATTTTAATAAATAGGAGCGATGAATAATGTTTAAAAAATTATTTGGTAAAGATAAAGAAGTCAATAAGGAAACTCAACTATATGCACCATTAACAGGTGAATATGTCAAAATTGAAGATATACCAGATCCTGTATTTGCCCAAAAAATGATGGGTGAAGGTTTCGGTATTAATCCTACTGAAGGTGAGGTAGTTTCCCCAGTTGCTGGAAAAGTTGATAATGTTTTTCCAACAAAACATGCAATTGGTTTAAAAACTAAAAATGGTCTTGAAATTTTAGTACACATTGGATTAGATACTGTTCAGTTAGACGGAGAAGGATTTAATGTACTGGTTAGCAGTGGTGACACAGTACAAGTAGGCGACCCTTTACTCAAATTCGATTTAGAATTTATTAGAAATAATGCCAAATCAGTTATTTCACCTATTATTATTACAAATTCTGATCAAACAGAATCTATTTCACTCGATGATGTTAAAGCTGTTATTAAAGGCGAAACTAAAGTTGTCGATGTGACAATGAGCTAATGAAAGATCATTCATTTTATCAATTTGCCTTAACGGCTAGAGGACGTAAAGATGATAAAGGTGAATTAGCCGAAGACATTTTCAATGACTTATCGTTTCCAAAACATGAAAGTGACTTCAACGTATTATCAGACTATATCGAAATGCAAAGTGACATTACGTTACCTATGTCCGTATTTGATGATTTATATGAAGAATATACAGAATGGTTAAAATTCTAATTTAAATTCATTTTATGTCTAAATATGATATGGAGTGGTGTTATAAAATCTTAATTTTAGATTTATATGCCACTCTTTTTATTTTTATCTAATTAAGAATACAATTTCTTATAATTTGCGTTTGCTTAAAAATAAAGACATACTAGGTATGTCTTTATATAAAATGATAAGAGACAAGATGTAATTAGAGGAAGTGATTTTATGAATAATCATTCTGAGGAGCACCATGACGGACAATCAGATGAAAAAAGACATGCATCTCCTAAAAAAAAGATGCATTTGAAAATATGGCAGTTTATCTTAATTTTATTAAGTGTTATTATCATTACAACAATTATAGCTGTATTTGCAACGATAGGAATCAGTCATAAGTTAAGTGGTTTAACTAAAGAAGAGCGTCAAGAAATGAAAAAAATAGAATTTGCATATAAAACGTTAGATACAGACTATTACAAAAAACAAAACTCAAGTAAACTTTCTGAAGCTGCAATTAATGGTATGGTAAAAGAATTAAAAGACCCATATTCTGAATACATGACAAAGTCTGAAACAAAGAGCTTTAATGAAGATGTATCTGGAGATTTTGTAGGTATTGGTGCAGAAATGCAAAAGAAAAATAAAGATATTATGATTACAAGTCCTATGAAAGATTCTCCTGCTGAAAAAGCTGGCCTTCAACCTAAAGATGTTGTCACAAAAGTTAATGGTAAGTCTGTAGTAGGTAAACCTTTAGATCAAGTTGTTAAAGTGGTAAGAGGTAAAGAAGGCACAAATGTTAGGTTAACTATTAAACGCGGTTCTGAAGAAAAAGATATTAATATTAAACGTGGTAAAATTCATGTCAAAAGTGTGGAGTATAAGAAAAAAGGTAACATAGCTGTATTTACGATTACTAAATTCCAACAAAATACTGCGGGTGAATTAAAATCTGCAATTATAAAAGCTCATGATGCTGGTATTCGAAATATCATCTTAGACTTGCGTAATAATCCAGGGGGATTATTAGATGAAGCAGTTAAAATGGCTAATATTTTTATTGATAAAGGTCAAACTGTTGTTCAACTTGAAAAAGGCAATGATAAAGAAGCAATTAAAACTTCAAATGATGCTTTAAAAGATGTTAAAGATATGAAAGTGAGTATTTTAGTAAATGAAGGTTCCGCAAGTGCGTCAGAGGTCTTTACAGGGGCAATGAAAGATCACCATAAAGCTAAAGTGTATGGTTCAAAAACATTTGGTAAAGGAATCGTTCAAACCACACGAGAACTTAAAGATGGGTCATTATTAAAATATACACAAATGAAATGGTTAACACCTGATGATCATTATATTCATGGAAAAGGTATTAGACCAGATGTTACAATTGATTCTCCTAAGTATCAATCATTAAGTGTTATTCCGTCTGATAAAACATATTCTGTTGGCGATAATAATAAAAACGTTAAATCGATAAAAATTGGTTTAGATGCTTTAGGTTATTATAACGGAGATGAATCAAACCAATTTGATAATCAATTAGCTAATGCTATTAAACTATTCCAATCAGATAATCAACTATCTGAAACGGGAAAATTTGACACCAAAACAAATGAAAAATTCACTCAATTATTAGTTGAAAAATCAAATAAAGAAGACACAGTCTTAGACAAATTATTAAAATTAATAAAATAGAAAGGAATAACTATTATATGATTAGACTAGGTAAACATGAAGATATTAATCAAATCGAAACATTAGTGTCAGAAGCAAAAGATTTAATGAAATCATTTGGGAATAATCAGTGGGACGATAAATACCCAGCTACTGAACATTTTAAGGAAGATATTGATACAGAGACGTTATATGTTTTAGAAGAAAATAACACTATTTATGGATTTATTGTTGTCGACCAACAACAATCAGAGTGGTATGATGATTTAGAATGGCCAGTTGATAGAAATAACGCTTATGTTATTCATAGATTAGCTGGTTCTAAAGATTATAAAGGTGCAGCAACTCAATTATTTGATTTTGCAGTTAAATTAGCAGAAGAACATCATATCCATGTGATTCTGACAGATACTTTTGCATTAAATAAACCCGCTCAAGGTTTATTCGAGAAATTTGGTTTCCAAAAAGTAGGAGAAACAGAAATTGACTATCATCCATTCGATAGAGGCGCACCATTCTATGCATATTATAAAAACATATAAGAATAGAGGTTAATAATCATGTCTAAAATTGCGTTTACCGGAGGCGGCACAGTAGGCCATGTGTCTGTGAACTTAAGTTTAATTCCAACTGCATTAGAAAAAGGACATCAAGTTTTTTATATTGGTTCTAAAAACGGAATTGAACGAGAAATGATTGAATCACAACTTTCGAATATTAAATATTACCCAATTTCAAGTGGTAAATTACGTCGTTATTTATCATTTGAAAATGCAAAAGATGTTTTTAAAGTATTAAAAGGTATCTTAGATGCCCGTCGCGTTCTAAAAAAAGAAAAGCCTGATTTATTATTTTCTAAGGGGGGATTTGTTTCTGTTCCTGTTGTTATAGCAGCACGTTCATTGAATATTCCTACTATTATTCATGAATCAGATTTAACTCCTGGTTTAGCAAACAAAATATCTTTAAAATTTTCAAAAAAAATATATACAACATTTGAAGATACACTTAAATATCTACCTAAAGATAAAGCTGATTTTGTAGGGGCAACCATTAGAGAAGATTTAAAAGAAGGTAATCAACAAAAAGGTTATGAAATAACAGGGTTTGATTCAGATAAAAAAGTATTACTTGTTATGGGTGGTAGCCTAGGTAGTAAAAAATTAAATGATATTATTAGAGAAAATCTTGAAGCTTTACTACATGATTATCAAATCATTCATTTAACAGGGCATGGATTAGTAGATGAGTCTTATAAACAAAAAGGATATATTCAATATGAATTTGTTAAAGAAGAATTAACGCATTTATTATCTATTACAGACACAGTCGTAAGTCGTGCAGGTTCTAATGCTATCTATGAATTCTTGACTTTAAGAATCCCAATGTTGCTCATACCACTAGGACTTGATCAATCTAGAGGGGATCAAATTGACAATGCTAAATATTTTGAATCCAAAGGATATGGAAAAATGATTCCAGAAGATCAACTTACACAATTCAAATTACTCGAACAATTAAAACAAATTGAATCTCACCGTACTGATATTACTCATCAAATGGAATCTTATAAAGAAAGTTATACTAAAGAAGACTTATTTAATAAAATCTTGAACGACGCGCTTTAATATAGGAGGACCAATTGATGAATAGAACGAAACGCATTACATTGCTCATTGTTTTTACATTAATCTTTGGCATCATTGCATTTTTCCATGAATCACGTTTAGGCAAATGGATTGATAATGAAGTATATGAATTTATTTATGCATCGGAGAGTTTTATTACTACATCTATTTTATTAGGTGCAACAAAAATTGGAGAAGTATGGGCAATGGTTTGTTTGTCATTAATGCTTGTTGCTTATTTAATGCTTAAACGTTACAAAATTGAAGCTTTATTTTTTGTTATCACAATGTCACTATCAAGTATATTAAATCCCTTACTAAAAAATATTTTTGATCGTGAACGTCCAACATTACTACGTTTAATTGATATTTCTGGATTTAGTTTTCCTAGTGGACATGCAATGGGTTCGACTTCATTTTTTGGAAGTGCAATGTATATTGCTCAGCGTAGAGCATCAGGAAGTACAAAAGGCGTCATTATTGGACTATGTGCGGCACTTATTTTACTCATTTCTATTTCAAGAGTTTATTTAGGCGTGCATTATCCAACTGATATTATTGCAGGAATCATTGGAGGTGCTTTCTGTATCGTTCTTTCAACTTTAGTATTAAAAGGATTACATGAGCCTACAACCTTATAAATAATAAATAAGTGCGCCTTATTTGGCGCACTTATTTATTATTTACGTCTCGTTTTAAAACGAACGTTTATTAGTATTTACGGACATATAAATTAAGGGGGGAATGGCTTGAAAATGATTATAATTCTAAGTATTTTAAATTATGGGGGAAACTTAGATTTAATTGATAATCATTTTCAATTAATATTATAACTTATTGATAACGATTGTCAATTAAAATCTTACTTTTATTTTATTCATTCTATTAACAAATAATTTTTGTGATAGAATATTGGTTATGTTATGAGAAGTCATACGTTTATTAAAAAAGAGGTGTCTGAAAAAATGACTAATATTTTAATCGTCGAAGATGAACAAAATTTAGCCAGATTTCTTGAATTAGAATTAACACATGAGGGTTATAAGGTGGACATCGAATATGATGGGGAACCTGGTTTAGAAAAAGCATTAAATAACGATTTTGATTTGATTATTTTGGATTTAATGTTACCAAATATAAATGGCCTAGAAATTTGTAGACGTGTACGCCAAGTGCAATCAACACCAATTATTATCATCACTGCTAAAAGTGATACTTACGATAAAGTGACTGGATTAGATTATGGTGCAGATGACTATATAGTAAAGCCCTTTGAAATTGAGGAGCTTTTTGCAAGAATTCGTGCTGTATTACGTCGTCAGCCTCATAAGGATATTATCGATATTAATGGTATCAGAATAGATATTGATGCATTTAAAGTAACTGTTGATGGTAAGCAATTAGATTTTACTAAAACTGAATATGATTTATTGTATCTATTAGCAACGAATCGCAATCACGTACTACAACGTGAACAAATTTTAAATCATGTATGGGGATATAATAGTGAAGTAGAAACGAATGTGGTTGATGTATACATCAGATATTTAAGAAATAAATTGAAACCTTTCAATAAAGAAAAAGTCATTGAAACTGTTCGTGGTGTAGGATACGTGATTCGATAATGAAAAATCATACATTACAATATAAATGGATGACTATCACTACATTGATTATGTTTACGACAATTATTTTATTTTGTCTTATTATTATATTCTTCTTAAAAGATACTTTAAGAGAAGGAGAAGTGGATGAAGCAGAACATAGTTTAAGTGATATTGTCAATTTAATTCAAACGCGTCCGATTAATAATATATCGATATTAGATTTAAGTGCTTCATTAGAAAATTATGAAGAAGTCATTATTTACAATCATACAGGTCAAAGAATAATGAAATCATCTAATGAAAGTACGATTCAGTTTATACCTAATAATAATTTACAAAAGACCGATCGAATTCAAGTAATGCGAAATAATGGAAAAGAGTATTTAGTTATTACTGAACCACTTCATAGTCCAAACTTTAAAGGTTATAGCGTACTCATTCATTCTCTTGAGCATTATAACAACTTAGTAAAATCACTTTATATTATTGCTGTTGTTTTTGGTCTACTTGCTACAGTGATTACTGCATGTATTAGCTATTTCATTTCTAAAAATATTACAAAACCGCTAGTAACAATGTCTAATAAAATGAATCAAATACGACGCGATGGTTTTCAAAATAAATTAGAACTTGATACAAGTTATGAAGAAACAGACAATTTAATAGAAACTTTCAACGAAATGATGTATCAAATTGAAGCCTCTTTTAATCAACAAAGACAATTTGTTGAAGATGCTTCTCATGAGTTAAGAACACCACTTCAAATCATTCAAGGCCATTTAAATTTAATTAAACGCTGGGGTAAGAAAGATCCTGCTATTTTAGAAGAGTCTTTAAATATTTCACTAGAAGAAATGAATCGAATTACAAAGCTAGTAGAAGAATTATTATTATTAACCAAAGATAAAGTAAATATGCAATCCTTAGAAAAAGAGGACGTTGATATCAATGAAGAAATTCAATCACGAATTAAGGCACTTCAACAATTGCATCCAGATTATCTATTTGAGATTGAATTAGAACAAAAACCTTTAGTTTTACAAATTAATCGTCATCAATTTGAACAATTAATCTTAATTTTTATAGACAATGCTATGAAATATGATAAAGAGAGAAAGCATATATGTATTAAAACACAATTGCGTAATAAACAAATAAGTATTGAAATTACCGATCATGGCTTAGGCATACCAAAAGAAGATCAAGAATTTATTTTCGATCGTTTCTATAGAGTAGATAAATCTAGAGCAAGAAGCCAAGGTGGTAATGGCTTAGGGCTTTCAATTGCCGAAAAGATTGTGAGTCAATATGGAGGTTACATTTCTGTAGATAGTGAACTTAATAAATTCACAACATTCAAAATCAATTTTAAATAAAAACACAGATGATTATCATCTGTGTTTTTTTATTAATATAAAATTAAAAAAGTTTATCTTTATTGAATTTTTTCTTTTTACATAATATTCAGTCAATAGTCTTTATCAATAGTTAAAATAGTGCTATGATGGTTTTGTAAGCGGTTTAACTATTTTGTGGAGGGTATAATATGGCAAAGGATAAAAGGGATGTTTCAGAAGCTCCAGTAAATTTTGGGGCAAATTTGGGTCTTATGCTCGATTTATATGATGATTATCTTCAAGACCCAACTTCTGTCTCAGATGATTTACAAGTGCTTTTTAGTACAATAAAAAATGGCGAAGCACAAGTTAAAGCTAAGTTTACCACAGATGGGAGTGGTACTTCAGCAGATGATAGCACAATCAAACGTGTCATGCGATTAATTGATAATATTAGACAATATGGTCATCTAAAGGCTGATATTTATCCTGTAAATGCGCCTAAAAGAACGCATATCCCAAAATTAGAAATTGAAGATTTTAATTTAAATAAAGAGACATTAAAAAATATTTCATCTGGTATCGTATCAGATCACTTTAGTGATATATACGATAATGCTTATGAAGCGTTAAAGCGTATGGAAAAGCGTTATAAAGGCTCTATTGCGTTTGAGTACAATCATATTAACAATAATAAAGAACGTACTTGGTTAAAACGTCGTATTGAAACACCTTATAAAGCTACCATTAATAGTGATGAAAAAATTAACTTATTTAAAACACTTGCTCATGTTGAAGGTTTTGAAAAATATCTACATAAGAATTTTGTTGGAGCAAAACGTTTCTCAATTGAAGGTGTAGATACATTAGTGCCAATGTTACAACATACATTGAAGCGTGCTGCTCAAGAGGACATTCAGAATATTCAAATTGGAATGGCACATAGGGGACGTCTCAATGTTTTAACACATGTATTAGAAAAACCTTATGAAATGATGATCTCAGAATTTATGCACACGGATCCAATGAAATTCTTACCTGAAGATGGCAGTTTAAAACTTACTGCTGGTTGGACAGGAGACGTTAAATATCACTTAGGTGGCGTTAAAACTACTTCTTCATATGGTATTGAACAATGTATTTCTTTAGCAAACAATCCAAGTCACCTAGAAATTGTAGCACCTGTAGTTATAGGAAAAACACGTGCTGCTCAAGATGATACACATCATGCGGGTGGACCAACTACAGATTTCCATCACGGTATGCCAATTATTATTCATGGAGATGCTGCATATCCTGGTCAAGGTATCAATTTTGAAACAATGAATTTAAGTAATTTAAATGGTTATTCAACTGGCGGAGCACTACATATAATTACAAATAACCGAATTGGTTTTACAACTGAACCTATTGATGGTCGTTCTACAACGTATTCATCAGATATCGCTAAGGGGTACGATGTACCTATTCTTCATGTGAATGCAGATGATGTAGAAGCGACAATTGAAGCAATTGATATTGCTATGGAATTTAGAAAAGAATTCCATAAAGACTTTGTCATTGATTTAGTAGGTTATCGTCGATATGGACATAACGAGATGGATGAACCATCTATTACAAATCCAACGTTATATCACAATATTAGACAGCATGATTCAGTTGAAGTGATTTATGGAAATAAACTTGTAGATGAAGGTATTTTAACGAAAGAACAAATGTCTGAAATCATTGATTCTGTACAAAAAGAAATGCGTACTGCTCAAGATAAAATTGATAAATCAGATAAAATGAATAGTACTGTAATGAATAAACCTGAATCGCTTCAGTTACCTTTACAAAGTGATAAAAAAGAGTTTAGCTTTGAACATTTGAAAGAAATTAATGATGCAATGTTGAACTATCCTGAAGATTTCCAGGTATTTAGAAAATTAAATAAAGTATTAGAAAAACGTAGAGAACCTTTTGAAAATGAAAATGGCCTAGTTGATTGGGCTCAAGCAGAACAATTAGCTTTTGCAACAATTGTTCAAGATGGCATATCAATTCGTTTGACAGGTCAAGATAGTGAACGTGGCACATTCAGTCACAGACATGCTGTACTACATGATGAAGACAATGGCAATACGTATACACCGCTTCACCATGTACCAAATCAAAAAGCAACATTTGAAGTGCATAACAGTCCATTATCAGAAGCTGCAGTCGTAGGCTTTGAATATGGATATAATGTTGAAAATAAAAATAGTATGAATATTTGGGAAGCCCAATATGGAGATTTTTCAAATATGGCACAAATGATTTTTGATAATTTTATGTCATCTGCCAGAGCCAAATGGGGCGAGCGTAGTGGTCTAACTTTATTCTTACCACACGCTTTTGAAGGTCAAGGTCCTGAACATTCATCAGCACGTTTAGAAAGATTCTTACAACTGGCGGCTGAAAATAATAGTACAGTGGTCAATCTATCAAGTTCTAGTAACTACTTCCATTTATTACGTGCACAAGCTAAAAGTTTAAATACTGAAGCGATGAGACCATTAATTGTGATGTCACCTAAGAGTTTGTTAAGAAATAAAACAGTGGCTAAGCCAATTAGTGAATTTACAACTGGCAGTTTCAAACCAATTATTGTTGAAGATGCTCAAAAAGTTAAAGTAACAAAAGTCATTTTAGCTTCTGGAAAAATGTTTATTGATTTAAAAGAAACATTAGCAAAAGAACCTAATGAAAATATACAACTTATTGCTGTGGAAAGATTATATCCTTTCCCAGAGGAAGACATTAAAAAAGCTTTAGAAGAATTACCAAATTTAGAATCTGTTGCTTGGGTTCAAGAAGAACCTAAAAACCAAGGCGCATGGTTATTTGTTTACCCATATCTTAAATCTATTGTTGGACATCAATATAATTTAAGTTATCAGGGTAGAATACAACGTGCAGCACCTGCCGAAGGTGATGGAGAAATTCACAAACTTGTTCAACATAAAATTATTGAAAATAGTGTCAAAAATAACTAGGGGGAAATATAATGGCAGAGGTAAAAGTTCCAGAATTAGCAGAATCAATTACAGAAGGTACAGTTGCAGAGTGGCTAAAAAACATAGGGGATAATGTTGAAAAAGGAGACGCTATTCTTGAATTAGAAACTGACAAAGTGAATGTTGAAGTTGTATCTGAAGAAGATGGTATACTTCAAGAACAACTTACATCTGAAGGCGACACTGTAGAAGTGGGCCAAGCTATTGCAATTGTCGGTGAAGGTAAAGGTAGTACAAGTAGTTCAAGCAAATCACAAAATAACGATTCAACTTCTGAAAATGAAAACATAAAAACAGATTCTGCAGAAACTAATCATTCAACACCACGCACTTCTACTGAAGCACAAGGTAGCGATACAAGTTCAAATGACGACTCAGAATCAATCAATAATAAAAGAGTGAATGCAACGCCATCAGCACGTCGTCATGCTCGTAAAAATGGTATTGATTTAAATGAAGTAGCTGGAAAAGGTAGCGATGTGATAAGAAAAGAAGATGTTGATAATCGTCAAAAAACAAGTCAATCTAATCAAAATACTCAACCTAATTCACAACAAGAAACATCTAAAAAATCAACTGCTAATACGCCTAATAAACCAGTGATTCGTGAAAAAATGTCTAGAAGAAAGAAAACAGCTGCAAAAAAATTATTAGAAGTATCTAATAATACCGCAATGCTCACAACATTTAATGAAGTTGATATGACAAATGTAATGGAATTAAGAAAACGTAAAAAAGAACAATTTATTAAAGATCATGACGGCACTAAATTAGGATTTATGTCATTCTTTACTAAGGCAGCAGTAGCAGCACTCAAAAAATATCCAGAAGTTAATGCTGAAATTGATGGAGACGATATGATTACTAAACAATACTATGATATTGGTATTGCTGTTTCAACAGATGATGGATTATTAGTACCATTCGTTAGAGATTGTGATAAGAAAAACTTTGCTGAACTAGAAAAATCAATTGCAGATTTAGCAGTAAAAGCACGTGATAAAAAACTTGGATTAGATGATATGGTAAATGGTTCATTTACAATCACTAATGGTGGTGTATTTGGTTCTATGATGAGTACACCAATTATTAATGGTAATCAAGCTGCTATCTTAGGTATGCATTCAATTATCACTCGTCCAATTGCTATTGATAAAGATACAATCGAGAACAGACCAATGATGTACATTGCATTAAGCTATGACCATAGAATTATTGATGGCAAAGAAGCAGTTGGATTCTTAAAAACAATTAAAGAGCTGATCGAGAGCCCAGAAGACTTATTATTAGAATCTTAATTTCATTTATTAAAGCGCTAAATATATTGAAATCTTAATCATAAATTGATAAAGAGTAGAATAAGTTCATAATGAATTTATTCTACTCTTTTTAAGTTTTAGTTATATTAGCATTAAAAAAATTACGCTAGAATATTTCGATATTATCATTAGTTAAAAATAAATATGTAATATAGAAATAAAAGAAGATAACGTAAATGTATCCTAATAATGAGAATATAAAAAATAGCAGAGAAGCGCATCCCTCATTATCCATTTATGACTTTTCCAAAGCAGATGCTAACATGTATAAAAATGATAAATTAAGTATTATATTTGGACAAAAAACAACAAATATTCTTAAGAGTATTACAAAAGAATCTATTAAAAAATAATAATTATTAAAACTACAATAAGTTAAAAACGAACTTTATATAATTTATCAAGTTTGTTTTTAGACAATTAAATAACCTATGATATACCCCCCTACCTTTATAAAACAAGGTAGGGGAGGGGTATAAAATATATATTATCTTATATATATGTTATTTATTATACAAACTTTAATCATTTATAATATTTTTATTTACGTATATTTTATAATAAAAAACAATACTCTTATTTAAGCGTTCAACATATTATTCATATATAAAATACGTTATAATGTTTAAGAAAAGATATATAAATGGGAGTGTCGATGAATGAGTGGACTAAGAAGTGTTACGATTGGAACAAGTGATCTCTCAAAAACACAGAATTTATTTCATAATATTTTAGGTCTTAATGTTGCAACAAAAAGACAGGCATTACGTTTTGGTGATGCTGAATTAAATCCTGGTACAAGACTTCACTTTGTAGAAGTTCCTAATCCTAATTATAGAAATGTACATATATCAAGCGTGGGATTAAGAACACCATCGAATGCTGGTTTAGAAGAATACCAACAAATATTAGAAAAAAATAATATTCAATTTAGTTCAATCACTGAATTAAACGGTAATCAGCACTTTAATTTTAAAGATGATAATCATCAAATTTTTGATATCTATTCTAATGAACTGAATGTTGGTATTGGATTAGGCACACCTACTTTTGAAAGTGCTGTTAATCCTCTTCACCAAATTCAAGGGTTGGGACCAGTAATTATTAAAGTAAACGAATTATTGGTTACAACTTCTATCTTTAAAAATGTATTTAATTTAACGCATTATGCTGAATATGAATCTACTGAATTTCCTGATCAAACTGTCCAGGTATTTAAAATCGGAGATGGTGGACTTGGTGGAGAAATTCATTTATATCAATCTAATGAACAAGTTGAATTAAAAGAAGAAGGAATTGTGGAACAAATTGAATTCAGTACAAATTCAACTGAAGACTTTGAACATGCACGAAAAGAACTGGATGAAATTGGTATTCCTTATCAAATATTAAATCAAGGTGATGCTCAATCGTTACGCATTACTGAAGGTAGCGGCATCTCTTTCATATATACTTTAGAAAAAAAATAATATAATTCATTTTATTGGAGGATTTAAAATGGCAATGTTACATGAAGATTGGAAATCACGCACACCAATTAAACAAGTGATGGTAGTTAATACTGATGCAAAAAAATTCACAGTATCAGATATGCTTACTATTGGAAAACAATATGATGTCATCAATGAAACTGAAGAATATTATCAAATCATTGATAACTCTGGTCTAGTAGGTGGTTATTACAAAGATTATTTTAAAGAAGTTTAAATACATTCAATTTCTAAAAGATAACGATTAAATTAAGACTCAGAGTGATGTACCAATATCTATACATTTATACACGCTCTCGGTCTATTTTTTCATCTTATAAAGGAGAATATTAAAATGCCAAATAATCATTATATCAATTCAGATCAATCTGTATTCAATGATGCACAAGCATTGTTTAATTTAAATAAAAATATTTTATTAAAAGGCCCTACAGGCTCTGGTAAAACACGATTAGCTGAAACTTTAAGTGAAGTAGTCCAAACGCCGATGCATCAAGTTAACTGTTCTGTTGATTTAGACGCAGAGAGCTTATTAGGTTTTAAAACAATAAAAACAAATGAACAAGGTCAACAAGAAATTATTTTTATTGACGGCCCAGTTATAAAAGCCATGCGAGAAGGTCATATCTTATATATTGATGAAATCAATATGGCTAAACCTGAAACATTACCTATTTTAAATGGCGTATTAGACTATAGACGTCAGTTAACCAATCCATTTACTGGAGAAGTAATTAAAGCAGCCCCTGGTTTCAATGTAATTGCTGCGATAAATGAAGGCTATGTTGGTACATTACCAATGAATGAAGCATTAAAAAACCGCTTTATTGTCATACAAGTTGATTACATTGGAGGAGACATCCTTAAAGATGTCATTAAACAACAAAGCCAGCTTCAAGATGATGATATAATTAAAAAAATCATTAAATTTAATGAAGACTTACGTACAATGTCAAAACAAGGACAAATTTCAGAAGAAGCAGCTAGTATTCGTGCGTTAATTGACTTAAGTGACTTAATTACAGTTATGCCAATAGAGAGAGCAATTCAGCGTACAATTATCGATAAACTTGAAGATGAACGCGAACAGCAAGCCATCAGAAATGCAATCGAACTAAACTTTTAGAGAGGGATTATTATGAGTGATCGTTTTATAAAATTTAATGATGAGCAGCTAGATGCTAAGCAAGTCATGATGTTACAAGATTTAGCGCGCTTACTACTGAAAAACGAACAAACTAAAGTAAAAATTCAAAAGTTCCCTTATTATGATCCTATTAATAATACTTTAATTACAAGTTGGTTTTGGTCTCATCGTCCAAAAGATATTGAAAGTGCAGGGTTAAAAACAGATGTCATGCTCGCTGCATACGGTTATAAAATGATGGACGAAGCTATCGTAAATGAAGTTCTTCATGATAATGAATTTAGCCATCCCAAATTTTATCATCAACTCTTTAGATTGCTAGAAGATATGCGCGTTTTTAATTTTATTAAAGAGGAGCGACCTAGCACTGCTAAACAAATTGATTTAAGAGTAAAAACTCGATTATCTTATACGGAATCACAAATTAAATTCTATAAAACAAAAACGGTATATACAGATTTACTTTTCTTATATTTAGAGCGCGCATTTTTAAGTCAAAACTTCTTTGATATACCCACGATACATCCACAATTAGATGACATATTAAATCACATGTTTCAATATTTACCTGATTTTTTCCAAAATGAATCATCTGAAGATAATATGTATCTTGCACAACGTGTCATGTTCCAAATCGATGAAATGTTATCACATGATATGTTAAATGAATATTATCATCTTCCTAGAAAAGTATATGAAGCTATTCATGAAATGTCTTACGAGGATATTAAACGTATGGATGCAAGTAATGTTGATGGCCAAGATAATACAAACGAAGAAACTGACACTACATCAGCCGAAGCTGAAACAAACGCTCAAGATAGTAAATCTGAAGGTGGCGCTTATCTTGAAATGGAATTACATGAAGGTGAAAATAGTGATGTTATGAATGATAACGACACTGCACGTGAAGGTGATTCAACTGATGATATGACAGATATGATGACGAAAAAAGGACGTGGCTCTAATCATGCACTTGATCGTGATGAAGGCGGTTCTATAGGTTCTAATCCATCATTTGCTTTACGTGGTATTAATGAAAATGTCGAAATAGAATGGAAAGTACCTGATATAGAGCCAGAGTATATTTCAAGCTACCAGCAAGTTAAAAATGAAGTACAATTTGAAACTAAAGATTTAATTCAGATTATAAAGAAAACCATCGATAGAGAACATGTTGACGAACGTCATAATTTGACTAAAGGTCGTCTTCAACGTGATTTAACCAATTGGTTTATTGATGATCAATATAAATTGTTTTATAAAAAACAAGACCTTAGTAAAACATTCGATGCGACTTTTACATTACTGATTGATGTATCTGCTAGTATGTTTGATAAAATGGAAGAAACGATTAAAGGCGTCGTATTATTTCATGAAACATTAAAAGCACTCAACGTTAAACATGAGATACTTGCTTTTAATGAAGATGCTTTTGACTCTGATGATCGAAAACAACCCAATATCATTGATGAAATCGTTCATTACGATCGTTCAATCATGGAAAAAAGCGGACCACGCATTATGTCATTACATCCTCAAGATGATAATAGAGATGGCGTAGCTATACGAATTGCAAGTGAACGTTTATTAAGAAGAAGTCATCAACAACGTTTCTTAATTATCTTTTCAGATGGGGAACCTTCAGCGTATAACTATGCTCAAGACGGTATTTTAGATACGTATGAAGCTGTGGAAATGGCGCGTAAATTTGGAATCGAAGTATTTAATGTCTTTTTAAGCCAAGATCCTATTACTGAAGATATTGAAGAAACCATTCATAATATTTATGGACAATTTGCATTATTTGTAGAAGGTGTTGAAAATTTACCGAGTCACTTATCACCATTGCTAAAAAAATTATTATTAAAATCTTTCTAATAATTAAACTGTATATTGATTTATAATATTCAAATTTTTGTGACATACATAGACTTGTCAATTCTTTTTGTGCTAGAATGTTAAATATTGCAAACATATACATAAAAAGGAGCAATTCTATGAATAAACATACTTGGATTATCGGCTTTACGCTATTTGCTATGTTTTTTGGCGCAGGTAATCTAATTTTTCCTCCTAATTTAGGACAAGAAAGTGGTGCCTATTTCTGGCCAGCAATTTTAGCTTTTTGTTTGACTGGAATAGGCTTACCATTACTTGGAGTAGTCGTTGGGGCACTTGATAAACAAGGATATATTGGTGCCTTTAATAAACTGTCACCGAGATTTTCAGTTATCTTTCTCATTATTATTTATTTAACCATTGGACCTCTATTTGCTATACCACGTACTGCATCTACGTCTTTTGAAATGACTATTACACCCATTACGCATTCAAATAGTAATATGTCTTTATTCATTTTTACACTTATTTATTTTATTGTTGTTTTATATTTATGTATTAATCCTGGTAAAATAGTAGATCGAATTGGATCTTTATTAACTCCTTTATTATTAATTACAATTTTGGCCATGATTATTAAAGGATTTGTAGATTATAAGGGACACAGTTCATCTCATGGAAATCCAGAGATATATTCTTCAAATATAGAAAGTTTTTCACACGGCTTTATTGAAGGGTATTTAACAATGGATGCAATTGCAGCAATTGCATTTTCAATGATTGTGGTTAATGCCATTAAAGCAACAGGAGTTAAACACACCAATCAAATATTTAAACAAACAGTTATAGCTGGATTTATTGCCGCTTTAGCATTAATTTTTATATATGTTTCTTTAGGCTATATTGGTAATCATATGGGAATAAGTCAAAATACGATTACATCTCTAATGGCTAAAAATCAAAATATAGGAACTTATTTACTTACTACCATGGCTACAAACGGCTTTGGTATTCTAGGAAAATACTTACTAGGTATCATTGTTGCTTTAGCTTGTTTAACTACAGCTTGTGGACTTATTGTATCTGTGAGTCAATACTTTTATAGTATATTTTCAAAAATTAGTTATAAGGTATATGTTATAGGTTTTACAATTATCAGTTTTATATTGGCTAATTTAGGATTAAATTCTGTTATAAACATGTCTGTTCCTGTGTTAAGTATTATTTATCCTGTAGCCATTACTATGATTATTTTAATTTTACTTGCGCGTTTTATTCCAACTAAACCTATTGCGCAACAAATACCTATTATTATTGTTAGTCTTGTTTCAATTGTAAGTACAATAAATACATTAGGTTTAATAAAATTAAATGTTATAAATCATTTACCCCTTAAGCAATATTCTTTAGAATGGTTACCTATAGCTATCATTTCAATCATAATGGGGTATATCGTATCTAAGTTTATAAATCAATCGTATATTGTTTATCAAAAGGAATAGATATACTAAACACCGGTTACTTCTTTAAATGAGAGCAATCGGTGTTTTAATTTTATCTATTCTTTTTTCATAGTAAGTAAATGTTCTTTTAATTCATTCTCGAGTTGTGATAATTCTCTTTCAGCTTGTTGACGTTTTTGACGTCCATTATATTGAATTTGCAGTGTTTGTTCAATCGTTTCAATGATGTCATTTTGAGTCGCTTTAAGCGTTTCAATATCTACGATACCACGTTCATTTTCAGTAGCCGTTTCAATTGCATTTTGTTTTAACATGGCTGCATTTCGTGTAAGTAAATCATTTGTGGTATCAGTAACTGCACGCTGAGCTGTTACAGCATTTTTTTGTCTCATTAAAGTGAGGGCAATAGCCATCTGATTTTTCCATAAAGGAATACTTGTGAGAATAGAACTTTGAATTTTTTCAGCTAATGCTTGATTCACATTTTGAATCATACGAATTTGCGGCGCTGTTTGAATTGCAATTTGACGTGATAATTGTAAGTCATAAATTTTTTTATCTAATCGATCAACAAATTGCTCCATATCAGCGACACTTTGAATATCCATTTGATTACCAGATTGTTCTGCATGTTGACGCAATTTAGGCAATTCATTAGCATTTATTTCTTGTTTTTTACGCTGTGCAGCAGCAATGTATAGAGAAACATCCTCAAAATATACTTTATTTTGTTCATAAAGATGATCGAGTAACTGAATGTCTTTAGTTAAATTTCCTTTATGCTTATCCAATTGAATGGTGATTCTATCAACTTGTGAACTTACAGATTGCATTCTAGAAAATACTTCATTTATTGAAGCTTTTGTTCGTCTAAATAAACGTTTAAGTTTAGATTGATTGTCTTGATTCAAGTCATCAGGATTAACTTCTCTTAACTTAGACATTAATTGATTTAAAGTATCACCAATAGGACCCACATCTTTCGATTGAACTTCATCTAACATTTGATGTGAAAATTGAGACATGTTCTGTTGTAGATGTGTCCCAAAAGATAATAGGCCTTCACTATCTAGTGGTTTGATTTGTTGACTAATTGAATCAATTTTTTTTAAATCTTGTTCGTTAAATTGTTGTTCAAAGTCTTGCTTAACATTTTGAGTTGAAACATCATGCGTTTGATGATCTATATAATCATCTAATGGATGTGAGTTAATAAATTGGTCTTTTTGATTCATTTAAAAATTCTCTCCATTCTTATCTTAACTTTAAATTAGTATTTTTTATATCGCTTGTGTTGTAACCGATTAAGTTCCATTTCAATATCTAAACGCTCATAATCATCTTCATTAAGTCTTTTTAAATCTGCAATAAGTGTACGTTTCACCTCATCTAAAGTAATACGTGTTTGCTCTAATTTTTGCTTTTCTTCAGCAGATTTTTTTGGCATTTTAGATAAACGGGTATATGCATCAATTAAATTTAGTGCATTATCTATATGCGAATAAAAGAAACTTTCTACTTTGAAAAATGATGAAGGTCTCTGTTTAACAGCAAAATGAATAGACTTAGAAATTTTATAAATATCATTAATTTGACGAAAATCTTTAATCGATCTGATATTAATATATGATTTTAAAATATTACGAATTTTATTATGTGATTGATTGAGTTGTTGATTAACAAAACGATAGTCTCTACGTGATAATCCAATTTCATTTAAATATTTTTTGGATGTCAATCTTTGAGTAGGAAAATAAGATACAAAAAACATTCCAATACCTATTAGGGCATCAAGTATAAAGGATAAATCAAATCCAAATACACTTGTCACCCATGAGATAATAGCTATTGGAATTCCTACTAAAACACCCAGAAGCCGAGAAAGGTTATATCTCAATATTCATCTTCCTTTATTTAATAAATCGTTTTAAATTCTGAGTATCTATTTGTTACGTCTAAATCTTCAATACTATAATCAGAAACTGAAGATGCAGGAGAAGCACCAGCAATCACTTTATTAATAAATGATTTTATTTTTTCCTCGTCACCTTGAGCATATATATCTACATAATCCTCAACATTTTGAACAGTACCAAATATATCAAGTTTTTTTGCAATTAATTCAGTATGATGACGGAACCCTACACCTTGGACAGTTCCAAATACTTGTATATGTTTATGTTGCATCATTATCACCTCTACATTATATTATACGTATTTTTCCTACAAAAAACTAATAATTAATATACATATCATCTTTATCTCAATTAAAAGAACGGAGTCTTTAAGCTTGAATTCGTCTAAAAAAAAGTTACAATATTTATTAGAGTTTTAATTTGAGAGGGGACTTAGTCATGTGGACAGTTGCAAAGATTCGTGCAGACTACGAGGGATGGTGGTTATTTAGCGACTGGACAGAAAAAATCGTAGAACAACATCATTATAGTAACTATGAAGAAATGTTAGAAGATTATCAATCAATTATTAAAAAAAGTAAAAAATATTATAATAATTATGTTATTGGGAAATATAATATTTATGCATTTTATAATAATTGTGATTTAAATTTTTGTGAAGATTGTGATGAAGATTTACAAATATTTTATAGTTTTATTGTTTTAAATAATAAAGAAGTTTATTATAATCTACCAAAAATTAATTAAAAGAGAATTTTCTATAATTGTATTGCAATTTAGTTCAAACTAACATATAATAGTTATCAAGCAATAGTTTTATTCCATATTGCAAAGAATATCTGTAATATTGATTGATAGCATTTTGTTATTTATACATATTTATAACACGTATTTTTTGTAATATGCGAATAATGCATATTGAATGAATTTTAGTCTTGGAGGTTTCACAATTATGAAACAAGGTACAGTTAAATGGTTTAACGCTGAAAAAGGTTTTGGCTTCATCGAAGTTGAAGGAGAAAACGACGTATTCGTACACTTCTCAGCAATTAACCAAGAAGGTTATAAATCATTAGAAGAAGGTCAATCAGTTGAGTTTGAAGTAGTTGAAGGCGATCGCGGTCCTCAAGCTGCAAACGTTGTTAAACTATAATTTATAGATTGCAAAAATTGACTTTAGTAACACCTTACCAAGATGTAGGGTGTTTTTTATATATAAATGAGGCTGGGACATAAATCTCAGAAAAAATAGCCAGTAAAAGAGTTTTTAAAAACTCTTTTACTGGCTTCTTTATTATGGTGCAACTTGAACGGGTAAATATAAACTTTCTCGTTATTTTATTTTGTATCATTAATTATTAATTGACGTAATGATTGACGTTTGATAACTTCACGTGCTTTTCCATCTTTTAAGAAGAAAACAGGTGGTTTTTGCATTTGATTATAATTAGATGCCATAGAGTAATGGTATGCGCCAGTAGATAAAATGGCTAAATAATCTCCACGTTTTACAGAAGAAGGTAACATAGCATCTCGGATAATAATATCTCCAGATTCACATAATTTTCCGGCAATAGTTACCGTTTCGTCTGCCTTCTCATGACGATTTACAAGTAATGCTTGATATTTGGCTCCATATAAAGCAGTTCTAATATGATCACTCATACCACCATCAATAGAAACATATTTATTTACTTCAGGAATGTCTTTAATTGTTCCAACTTCATATAACGTAATACCCGCTTCGCCAACAATTGAACGTCCTGGTTCAATACCAATTTCAGGAACGTCATAGTTTAATTTTTCTGATTCAGATTTAATCGCATCTGTAATTTCAGCAATACCTTCTTCAATAGGGAAGCTTACATCACCTTCGACATATTTAATACCAAAACCGCCACCTAAGTTAAGTAATTCAACTTGGATATGATGCTCGTTAAGCCAATTTAAAACAATTTTAGCTGTTTCAATCATAGCTTCAGTACCCTCAATTTGTGATCCTACATGGAAATGTATTCCTTTTAAATGAAGATGTTTTGATGCTTCGACTTTTTCAACTGCTTGAATTGCAAGATCATGGCGAATTGAAAGACCAAATTTACTATCTTCTTGACCAGTTTGAATAAATTCATGGGTATGCGCCTCTACGCCAGGATTCACACGAATGACAACATTAACTCTATCACTTGCATAGCGATCGATTAATTCAATTTCTTCTAAAGAATCAATAACAAAGTAGCCAACGCCACTTTCTAAAGCATATTGTATTTCACGTTTCGTTTTATTATTGCCGTGGAAGTGGATGCGACTAGGATCAAATTTAGCCTCTAATGCTGTATAAAGTTCGCCTTCAGATACGACATCTAATTGTAAGTTTTCTTCTTGAACTAACTTTACCATTTGAATGCAAGTAAAGGCTTTAGAAGCATATGAAATATTGTATTTTAATCCACTTTTTTGAAAAGCATTATGAAATCGACGCATTTGATTGCGAATTTCATCTTCATCATAAACAATGGTAGGCGTACCAAAACTTTGAGCTAGTGTTTTCAAACTTGTACCCGCCATTGTTAATTCACCGTAATCATTATATTTAACTGACATTTTATCTAAACTCCTTTATAAGAGAATCATGATTCATCGCACTAAGTTGTTCTGAATTAGCGCCAACACCTTTGAATGTGTATTCATCAATGCGTATATCATTATTATATAGTATCACTTCATCTTGTGCATGAACATCATCATCGACTTCAACAAACATATGACTCATCATTAATGCTCGAATAGGGTAACGTTTACCATTAATTAATGCTTCGTGTGTTGCACGTTTTTTTAAAATACCATCACCATAGCCAATATCAACAACTGCAAGATGTGTATGATCATGCGTTGCTTCAAATGCAAAACTATAACCACAATAATCACCTTTATTTACTTCACGAACTTGAATTACATTTCCTTTTACGGTTAAGGCTTGTTCAATCTCATGTTCATCTAATTTGCTATATGGTCTTGAACCATATAAAGCGATACCTACACGTGCATGTGTATGATAGGGAAGAAATTGTTGTCCTTCACGATAATAACTCGCACTATTTTGCGCATGGATAAGTTCAAATTGGTATCCTTCATTTAATAATGTATTAACGACGTTTAACCATGCTTCACGTTCAATCCCATATTCTGGAACATCAAATTCATCTGCATATCCAAAATGTGTCCATAGGCCAACGATATTCATTTCACTTCCATTATCATTTTCATGATGATGAAGTACTTCTTTAATTTCATCAAGATTTTTGAAACCTGAACGATGGAGTAAATTTTCAAATTCTAAGTGAACATTAATATCTTTTAATTCACTTTTGTACTGATAATAATATTCTAAAGAGGGAAGCGTCATTTGAATATTATTATTTCGAACTGTATCAAAGTCATAAACTGCATTCATTAAAAAAATTGTAGCATGAGGTGCAAGTTTACGAACTCTCACTGCTTCTTTTAAGGAAGTCGTACTAAATGTATGGATACCTGCTTCTAAAAATGTTCTTACTGCAAACTCTAATCCATAATGATAAGCATTATTTTTTACAACTGCCATTATTGATTGATTATTCTTTACTTTAGTTGCATTTCTTAAAAAGATTTTTGAATCAACTGACCAAACTGCTGTCAATTTAATTTACTCCTTTCCATAATGGTTCAATATTTGTTCATAGTAATTGGCAACATCAATAAGCACTTTTTCGTCAAAATTTAAATGCGATGTATGTAAGCCTGTGATAAAGCCTTTATCTTCATTTCGAGTTCCTACAAAAGCAAAGTAAGACGGTGCTAATTGTTGGCCATAAAAACTAAAGTCTTCGCCGAATAAAAATGGCAGAGGCTTTTCAATAACTTTTAAATTAGCAGATAGAATAGATTGTTCAACGATATGACGTAGTTTAGGACTATTCATTGTAGCAGGATATCCTTCTTCAAATTTGACTTCACAATCAACATTGAATAATAATTTCACACTTTTTGCAATTTTATTCATTTGATTTTTCACGATATTTAAATCAGTGGCATCATAAGTACGAATAGTTCCTTCTAAATAACCATTACTAGGAACCGTATTAATTGCTTCACCTGCATTAAAGTGGCCCATATGAACAATATTACGTTTTAGTCCATTTAAATGATATTGCTGTATTTGACCAACTTGATTTAAAACATGAATCAGTGCTTCGCCACATGAATGACCTTGCTCTTTATCAGCTACATGACTAGATAATCCTTTTAAGAAAAAACGATATTCAGTGGCACTTGCTGTAATTTCTTCATCGCGTATCACGACTTGTCCTTCGTCAGCGAAAGGATTTACATGAATGCCAAATACTGCTTCAATAGGATATTGATTAAAAGCACCGGCTTTAATTAAGCGATTTGCGCCACCGCCTGTTTCTTCAGCTGGTTGGAAGATAAACACGACATTATGAGGTAATTGATGTTGATCAGCCATCGCCTTACATCGTTTAACAAATAACATCAATGCTGTTGTATGACCATCGTGACCACAAGCATGCATCACATTATCTGTTTGACTACGATAATCGACATTATTTTCTTCAAAAATGGGTAGGGCATCAATGTCTGCCCGAAATGCAATTGTATGGTCACTATTACCTTCTAAATATGCAATAGCACCCGTTTCAAGAGGTTGCTCGTAAGATACATTTAATTCATCTAAAAATCGAGTAATATATTGAGTTGTCTCAAATTCATGAAGACTTAATTCTGGATGTTGATGTAAATGTCTTCTATGTTGTGTGACAAATTCTAATTCGCTCATCTTAATCAATCCTTTATTCATTTATTATTCAACTTATGTATTCATTTAATCGTAAAGGCTGAGAACATGTTGTCCCAGCCTTTAGCATTCAATTATTCAAGTTTGTCATTAATCATTTAATTTTCTTAACGCTGCAACGATTTCTCGTTTAGAGTCTTGAACTTCAGATGTTTGTTTAATGACTTTAGCAGGTGTACCAGCTACAACCGCACCAGCAGGAACATCTTGAGTCACGATAGCACCAGCAGCTACAATAGCGCCTTCGCCAACTCTTACACCTTCTAGAATAACTGCGTTTGCGCCAATTAATACATTATCTTCGATTACTACTGGAGAAGCACTAGGTGGCTCAATAACGCCCGCTAATACTGCACCGGCACCTACATGAACATTTTTACCTGTTGTCGCACGACCACCTAATGTTGCATTCATATCAATCATAGTACCTTCACCTACAACAGCGCCAATATTGATTGTTGCTCCCATCATCACAACGGCACCGTCTTCGATAATAGCTTGTTCACGAATGAATGAACCTGGTTCAATACGTGCATTTGTATTAGTTAAGTCTTTTAAAGGAATAGCAGAATTACGACGGTCCATTTCAATTTCTAAGTCAGTAATATATGATTGATTGGTTTCATAAAATGTTTTCCAATCATCCGCTTCACAAAATATTACTTTTGAATCATCAGATCCGAATACTTTAAATGTATTAGGAAAAGTGACGTCATTGAATTGTCCATTTACGTATACTTTTAATGGTGTTGATTTTTTAGCATCACTAATATATTGAATAATTTCTTGTGCAGATAAGTGTTGTACCATAGTTTAGAGTCTCCTTAAGTTATTTTATAAGTTGTCAAATGTATAGAAACCATTTGATTTTGTGTTTAATTTTTCAGCAGCTGTAATTGCGCCATTTGCAAAAATGTCCTTAGATTGCGCTTTATGAGAAATGGTAATTGTTTCATCTGTGCCAGCAAATAAAACATCATGTTCGCCTACAATTGTACCGCCACGAACTGAATGAATACCGACTTCATCTTTTTCACGTTTTTCAGTTCGCTCATGTCGATCGTAAACAGGCGTTACATTTTCACGTAATTCTTTAATAACATCATAAAGTTTGACGAGTGTGCCACTTGGCGCATCCACTTTTTTATTATGATGAGCTTCAGTTAACTCAATATCATAATCTTGTAAAAGGGGAACAGCTGCTTCTAGAATTTTAGTTAATGCATGGACGCCATAACTCATATTTGCACTGAAGAAAACAGGCATACGTTCGCTTAATTGTTCTAATTTTTGAATCAGTTTTTCTTTTTCACCAGTAGTAGCAATCACTAAAGGTAATTCAAACTCTTCATCTAATAAAGGTAATAATAGATTAGGATTAGAGAAGTCGATCGCTACATCGGCTTCATTTTGTGCGTCTGCAATATGATGATAAGCTTTATATGGTGAATGTTGATGTTCTTCTGGCTCAATTGTACCAACAATCTCATGACCTTTTTCTTCTGCTAATCTGGCAACGCGTTGATTCATTGTGCCATATCCAATGAGTAAAATTTTCATTTTTATTCCTCCGTTTTAAATGCTTTATAAGCATTCACTAATACATTTGCTTTTTCTTTCTCTAGTGGTAATAAAGGTAATCTTAATTCATAATTTCCAAATCCTAAATGACTTGTTAGAGCTTTAATTGGAATAGGGTTGACATCAACTGAAAGTGCATCTAACAATTGACCTATCGGTTCAAAGTCTTTCTCAATTTCTTTCCCATTTTGTTTAGCATCATAAAGTGCTTGAAATTCTTTCGGAATAACGTTAGCAATGACAGAAATTACGCCATTACCTCCACGATTATAGAATTCTACGACATTATCATCATTACCACTGTAAAAAGCAAATTCATCTTGATGAATACGTTTTTTCACTTCTTCGTAATAGTTAAAGTCATTTGTAGCATCTTTAATAGCTACAATGTAATCATTATGACTTAATGTTTCGACTGTTTCAGGATCAATTGTCATATTCGTTCTTGAAGGTACATTATATAAAACAACAGGTAACTTAACTTCATTCGCGATGGTTTCAAAATGTTTAATTAAGCCACGTTGATTTGTTTTATTATAGTAAGGTGTGATTAACATAATACCATCTACACCTAATTCTTTAGCACGTAATGAAGCTTGAATAGATTTAGCTGTATTATTTGTACCAGTTCCAGCGATAATAGCCACTTGATGATTAACTTGTTTAATCACCGCTTGAAGTACTTTTTCTTTCTCTTCTTCTGTTAAAGTAGGGCTCTCTGCTGTAGTGCCGTTTACAATAATTGCTTTAACATTATTATCAAGTAAAAATTGAACATGTCGTTCTAATGCTTTATAGTCAACTTCATTATTAGTAAATGGAGTAGCAAGCGCTACACCTACACCTTCAAAAATATGTGCCATATTATCTAGCTCCTTTTAATTTAATGACTTGTTCTAACACTTGAACTGCATTTAAAGCTGCACCTTTAAGTAGGTTATCTGAAGTACACCAAACATGGAAAGTATTATCAAGTGAGTCATCACGACGAATTCTACCTACAAACACTTCATCTTTACCTGTTGAATTAATAGCTAAAGGATATTCATTATTTTCAGGATTGTCTACTAAAACAACACGATTATCGTTTTCAAATAAATCTTTAATTTCTTGAACTGTTGCCTCTTTATCAAGAGTAACATCAATTTCTACGCTATGACTATCTTGAACAGGTACACGTGCACATGTTGCAGTCACACGTAAGTCAGGTTGTCCTAAAATTTTTCGTGTTTCATCAATCATTTTTTGCTCTTCTTTTGTATATCCATCTTCTAAAAAAACATCAATATGTGGTAAAACATTATTATAAATAGGATGTGGATAAGCTTCTGGAGCTTTACCATTCGCACCTTCAGCTAAGTCTCTCTTACCTTTAACCCCTGAACCCGAAACTGCTTGATATGTTGTATAAGCTACACGTTTTAATCCAAAAGCATCGTATAAAACTTTAAGTGGCACGACCGACTGAATTGTTGAGCAGTTAGGATTAGCAATGATACCACGTTTAAATTCTGGTTGGTTAACTTCTGGTACAATTAAATCCACATCGTTTGTCATACGCCATTGACTTGAATTATCAATAACAATTGCTCCAGCTTTTTCGAAAATAGGGGCAAATTGTTTACTTGTTCCGCCACCTGCACTCATTAGCACGTAATCAAATTTTTCACTTGCTGCTTCTTCTGTAAGTTCTTGAACTGTATATGTTTTCCCTTGAAACTCAATTTCTTTACCTGCTGATCTTGCTGATGAGAATAATACCAACTCATCAAATTGGATATGTTTACGATCAATTGTTTCTAACATTTTTGTTCCGACTAATCCTGTTGCTCCAACTACTGCTAATCTTGTCATAAAAGAATCACTCCATTTAAATATTAATTGAATTTTGAATTACTTATTTTAACTTAAGTTTAAATATCAAAAGCATCGTATAGAACTTCAACCGCTTTATTTCCATTTTCTGCATCAATAACATAAGAAATACTAATTTCAGAAGTTGTTGTTTGATAAAATGGAATATTAGAATTAATTAACGTAATAAATGCTTTTGAAGCTACACCAGACATATCACGCATTCCTGAACCAATTAACGAAATTTTGACGTAAGCTTCATTAATTTTATAATCTAAAGCATCAAATGTTGTAGAAAGTTCCTCTAAGATACTTGAAATTTGTTGTACATCACTATCTTTAATAGAAAAAGATAGTTGTAAACCTTCAACATTTACGATTTGAGAAATCATATCCACATTAACTGAACCTTCATCTAAAGCAGTAAATAATTGAGTTAGAAGGCGATTATCTGGAAGAGGGTAACTAATTGTTACATGCATCATATGTGTATCTAATGCAACTCCAGTTACGGCTTTTTTTTCTAATATTTCTGTTCTTGGCATAATCCATGTTCCTTTCACATTTGATAACGTTCTACCTAAATACAAGGGGATATCATAATTTTTAGCAAGTTCTACACTTCTTGTTTCTAACACACCAGCACCTAAAGCACTCATTTCCATCATTTCTTCATAAGACACATAATCTAAACGTTTTGCCTCACTCAAAATTCTTGGATCAGTAGCATAAACGCCATCAACATCAGTGTAAATTTCACAAGGGATTTGATTACTAGCTGCTAATGCAACAGCAGTCGTATCTGAACCACCACGACCAAGTGTAGTTAACTCTAATTCGTCGTTCACTCCTTGGAAACCTGCTACAACTAAAACATCCTTGTCTTTAAATTCCTTATTAAATGTTTCAGGATTAATTTCTGCAATTCGACTTTTTAAATGATGACCTACTGTTTTGATACCTGCTTGATATCCAGTCATAGCTCTAGCACTTACGCCAATATCATTTAATACCATCGACAAATAAGAAACTGTTTGTTGTTCACCAGTTGTTAATAATAGAGCAAGTTCTTCATCTTTTGGAGTTGTTGTAAGATGAGAAACATTTTCCATTAATTGATCTGTTGTTTTGCCCATAGCACTTACGACAACAATAAGTTGTTCACCGTCATCTACACGGCGTTTAAGCATTTCTGCAATATTTTTTATCTTTGTAAAATCGGCGACAGATGAACCACCGAACTTCAAAACACGTCGTTTCAAGATTTTACCTCCTAGAATTTAGGGGCACACGTCATAAAAAAGAGCAAGTTCGGAATGTGCGAACTTGCTCGTAATTTATATACAAGTGATGCACTCCATTATTAAATAATAATGACAAACTCTCAGCTCTTAACCACAAAGTCCAACGAACGCTTACTGCGGTTGCAATTCGTTTCGGCATCGCACCCTTTCTATATTAGCCGTGGCAGACAGTGTTCTAATATATACTAATGATTGATGCGCCTCATCAATTTCTTATTCAATTACTATGTTTTTAATTATACATAAGCACCTTTTAACTGTAAACCGATTATTGTGATTTTTTGAAATAAACTGAAAATTATTGAAGTAATATTACTGTTAAAGAAAAGAGATAGTAATAATAAGTAATTTGTATAAATAATAACAATAATTCGAAAATAATAGTATTTTATAAAAAAAACTGTCGCTAAAATTCGTTATTTAGCGACAGTGTTATGCATATTCTAAATTTTAAAAATAGAAGATGCTTTATTAAAATCCTATTATTTTAATTTTGTAACACACCAATTTCTTTTAGATATTCTTCATATGGCAATTCTTTAGATAAACTACCTGGTTGGTTTAAATCAATCACGCGATTAGCGATTGTGTTAATAAATTCAAAGTCATATGAAGTAAAGATAATTGATCCTTTGAATGAAGCTAATCCATCGTTAACAGCTGTAATGCTTTCTAAATCAAGATGGTTCGTTGGCTCATCAAGTAGTAAAACATTGGCACTTGAAAGCATCATTTTACTTAACATACAACGTACTTTCTCTCCACCTGATAATACACTTGCTTTTTTCTTAACTTCTTCACCGCTAAATAGCATACGTCCTAAGAAACCGCGTAAAAATGTTTCAGTTTGTTCATCTTCAGGAGCATATTGACGTAACCATTCAACTAAATTCATATCTACGCCTTCGAAGAAATCAGAATTATCTTTAGGGAAATAGCTTAATGAAGTTGTCACTCCCCATTTAAATGAACCTTCATCTGGTTCCATTTCACCAGCAAGTATTTTTAATAGGGTAGTTTTAGCAATTTCACTATCGCCAATTAAAATAGCTTTATCATTTGGATTCATAGTGAATGAAATATTATCTAAAACTTTTTCACCCTCAATTGTTTTTGAGATACCATCAACTACTAATAAATCATTACCAATTTCTCTTTCTGGGGTGAATTTCACATAAGGATAACGTCTTGAAGATGGTTGAATATCATCAAGTTCAATTTTTTCTAATTGCTTCTTACGACTTGTTGCTTGTTTTGATTTTGACGCATTCGCAGAGAAACGAGCAATGAAGTCTTGTAATTCTTTGATTTTTTCTTCTTTTTTCTTGTTTTGTTCTTGAGCCATTTTTTGAGCAAGTTGACTTGATTGATACCAAAAATCATAGTTACCAACATAGACTTTGATTTTACCAAAATCTAAATCTGCAATATGTGTACATACATTATTTAAGAAATGACGATCATGAGATACTACAATGACAGTATTTTCAAAGTTAATTAAGAAATCTTCT
Source organism: Staphylococcus sp. HMSC035D11 (assembly GCF_001836075.1). NCBI lineage: Bacteria > Bacillati > Bacillota > Bacilli > Caryophanales > Staphylococcaceae > Staphylococcus > Staphylococcus sp. HMSC035D11. Next base: position 53,005 of record NZ_KV827231.1, on the reverse strand, counting down.
AACCAACTAATGGCAGGAATATCAAGACCATTGGTAGGCTCATCGAGTAATAAAACATCTGGATCTCCAAATAAACTTTGTGCCAATAATACTTTTACTTTTTGATTATTTTCTAACTCTGACATTTGCTTATCATGTAAATCTGGGGTAATACCAAGTCCTGATAGTAGGGAAGCTGCATCTGCTTCGGCATTCCATCCATTCATTTCAGCAAATTCACCTTCTAATTCAGCTGCACGAATGCCATCTTCATCACTGAAGTCAGGTTTCATATAAATTTCGTCTTTTTCTTTCATCACTTCAAATAGACGTTCATGTCCTTTTATAACTACATCTAATACACGTTCATCTTCATAAGCAAAGTGATCTTGTTTTAATACTGCTAAACGTTCATCTTTTCCAAGAGAAACATGACCCGTTTGTGAATCAATTTCTCCAGATAAGATTTTTAAGAAAGTAGATTTACCTGCACCATTCGCACCGATAAGTCCATAACAATTACCTTCAGTAAATTTAATATTTACATCTTCAAATAGTTTACGATCACCAAAACGTAAACTTACATCCGTAACTTGTAACATTCATTTACTCCTTTATTCATCGTTTATCTAACGCAAAAAATTATATCATATAATGTTCCTATATTCGACCTTATATCATTTATGCCAATGATACTTTATAAAACTCATGTTATAATACTTAGAAATAAACTGCTTAAAGGAGACAACTATGGCATTAGACAAAGATATCGTTGGTTCAATTGAATTTCTAGAAGTTCTTGGATTGGAAGGCTCTACTTATTTATTAAAAGGTCCAAATGGTGAACAAGTGAAGTTAAATCAGTCAGAAATCAATGAGGAAGATGAATTCGAAATTGGAGAAGAATACAGTTTCTTCATTTATCCAAACCGTTCAGGTGAATTATTTGCTACTCAAAATATGCCTGACATTACAAAAGATAAATATGATTTTGCAAAAGTATTAAAAACAGATAGAGATGGTGCAAGAGTAGATGTTGGTTTACCAAGAGAGGTGCTTATTCCATGGGAAGATTTACCTAAAGTTAAATCGTTATGGCCTCAATCAGGAGATTATGTATTAGTCACATTAAGAATCGATAGAAATCATCAAATGTTCGCACGTTTAGCTAGTGAAACAATTGTGGAAAAAATGTTTACACCTGTATCTAATGATGATATGCAAAATCAAGTATTAAAAGCAAGACCATATCGTTTATTACGTATCGGGACTTTTTTATTAACTGAGGATGGTTACAAAGTGTTTGTACATGAGTCTGAACGTAAACATGAGCCAAGATTAGGCGAAGCTGTAGAAGTACGTATTATCGGACATAATGAAAAAGGTGAATTGAACGGTTCATTCTTACCCCTCGCACATGAACGTTTAGATGAGGATGGTCAAGTTATCTTTGATTTGTTAGTAGAGTATGATGGAGAACTTCCATTTTGGGATAAATCAAGTCCGGAAGCAATTAAAGAAGTATTTAACATGAGTAAAGGTTCATTTAAACGTGCAATTGGTCATTTATATAAAAGAAAAATTATAAATATTGAAACTGGAAAAATCACATTAACTAAAAAAGGTAAAAGTCTTATTCAAGAATAATGAGTTCATGAAAATCGAGTTTCTTCCATATTATATAGATAGTTTAAAACCATTGAAAGGTCACACTTTCAGTGGTTTTTTTATGGATTTTATTTATATAAAACATAAGTTTTTTATAAATTAACAAAATATTTACAATTACTCTATTTTATATTAACAAAAGGTATGTAATATAAGCATTGTAAGAAATACATATAACATTTTGGGTTATCTATAATTAGGAGGATGTTTTAATGAAGAAATGGCAATTAGTTGGTACAACTGTTTTAGGTGCTACTGTTCTTTTAGGCGCATGTGGCGGTGGAAATAGTGGCGGCAGTGGTTCAGGAGATGGAAAAGACCTTAAAGGTTCTGCAAAAGGTGAAGGTTCATCTACTGTTGCTCCAATCGTTGAAAAATTAAATGAAAAATGGTCTAAAGATCATCCAAGCGCAACTATTTCATCTGGTCAAGCAGGTACTGGTGCTGGTTTTGAAAAATTCATCGCTGGTGAAACTGACTTCTCACAAGCTTCTAGACCTATCAAAGATGAAGAAAAACAAAAATTAGAAGACAAAAACATTAAATATAAAGAATTTAAAATTGCACAAGATGGTGTAACTGTTGCTGTTAATAAAGATAATGACTTTGTAAAAGAATTATCTAAAGATCAATTAAAAAAAATCTACAGTGGCGAAGCTAAAACTTGGAAAGATGTAGATTCTAGCTGGCCTAACAAAGAAATCAAAGCTTTCTCTCCAAACTCAAGTCATGGTACTTATGACTTCTGGGAAGAAGAAGTTATGGATAAACAAGATATCAAAGCTCAAAAAAATGGAGATACTAACGTTATCGTTCAATCAGTTGAGAAAAACAAAGAAAGTATTGGTTACTTCGGTTATAACTTCTATAAACAAAATAAAGATAAATTAAAAGAAGTTAAAATTAAAGGTGACGATGGTAAATCTGTAGAACCTACTAAAAAGACTATCCAAGATGGTTCTTATCCTTTAAGTAGACCATTATTCTTATATGTTAAAGAAAAATCATTAGAAGATAATGATGTTATGAGAGAATTCTTGAAATTCACTTTAGATGACAAAGGTAAATCAGCTGAAGATGCTGGATACGTTGCTTCACCAAGCAAAGTTTATAAAGATGAAATTAAAGAATTAGATAAATACAAAAAAGATTCTGACAAATAATAATCATTATTAATATAAAGGGCTGGGAATTAACAACTCATGTAACATTCATTTACATGAGTTGTTCAGGATATATACATGGGTGATTGTTAAAGTGTTTTAAATTAATTTGAACTCATTCGTTACCTGATAATTTCCTGCTCTTTTTTTAAAATCTATTGGGAGAAATAAAAAGAGAGGGTTATATATGGCTTCTAACACTAATGTTAGAGAGATGATAGCTAAAAATAACGCTAAAAAAGGTGGATTTTCTGATAAAATCGTGCCAATTATTTTAGGAATTATTGCTGCCATCTCTATTTTAACAACTATCGGTATATTATTTACATTAATCACTGAAACAATCACATTCTTTACACGTGTTTCAATTACTGAGTTTCTTTTTACTAAAGATTGGAATCCTACAAGTTCTGACCCTAAATATGGTATTTGGGCATTAATTCTTGGTACTTTAAAAATTACTTTCATTGGTACTTTAGTAGCTGTTCCTATCGGATTAGGCGCTGCAATCTACTTAAGTGAATATGCAAGCGATAAAGCAAGACGTATTATTAAACCTATTCTTGAAATCTTAGCTGGCATTCCAACTATCGTATTCGGTTTCTTTGCTTTAACTTTTGTAACACCTTTATTAAGAACATTTATACCTCAACTCGATAGTTTTAACTCTATCAGTCCTGGTATCGTGGTTGGAATAATGATTGTTCCAATTATTACAAGTATGAGTGAAGATGCAATGGCTTCTGTACCTAATAAAATGCGTGAAGGTGCTTTTGGTTTAGGTTCAACTAAATTTGAAGTTGCAACTAAAGTCGTATTACCAGCTGCCGCTTCTGGTGTAATTGCTTCAATTGTACTTGGTATTTCTCGTGCTATTGGTGAAACAATGATCGTATCATTAGCTGCAGGTAGTTCACCGACATCATCTTTAACATTAACAAGTTCTATTCAAACAATGACAGGTTATATTGTTGAAATTGCTACAGGTGATGCGACATTCGGTTCAGATATTTACTATAGTATTTATGCAGTTGGCTTCACATTATTCATTTTCACATTAATTATGAACTTAATTTCATACTGGATTTCTAAGCGTTATAGAGAGGAGTATTAATATGACAGCAACGACTGATCCAAGAGCTAAAGGTTTAGTTGACAAAAGTAAAGTCGAAAAAAACCTATCTAGTCGCGATAAAAAAAATAGTCTTAATAAATGGCTATTCTTTGCATGTATTGTATTTGCTTTAATCGTTCTTGCCGCATTACTGATTCAAACACTTGTAAAAGGTGTAGGACATTTAACACCTGAATTCTTTACAAGTTTCTCATCTTCAACACCATCACAAGCTGGGATTAAAGGCGCATTAGCTGGTACATTATGGTTAATGATTACTATCATCCCAATCTCTATTATCTTAGGTGTTGGTACAGCAATTTATCTTGAAGAATACGCACGCGATAATATGTTTACAAGTTTCGTTAAAATTTGTATTTCTAACTTAGCTGGTGTGCCTTCAATTGTATTTGGTTTATTAGGATTAACATTATTTGTACGTGGCGCTGGTATTGAATCATTATCTTTAGGAAATACTGTTATCGCTGCTGCTTTAACAATGTCATTACTTATCTTACCGATTATTATCGTTTCAAGCCAGGAAGCGATTCGTGCCGTACCTAATTCTGTAAGAGAAGCATCTTATGGTCTAGGTGGAAATAAATGGCAAACAATTAGAAAAGTGGTTTTACCCGCTGCTTTACCTGGTATTTTAACGGGATTTATTTTATCACTTTCACGTGCATTAGGTGAAACAGCACCATTAATCTTAATCGGTATTCCAACTATTTTCTTAGCAGTACCATCTGGTTTATTCTCAATGTTTACTGCTTTACCAACTCAAATTTATACTTGGGCTAAAATGCCACAAGCTGAATTCCAAAACGTGGCTTCAGCAGGTATTATCGTATTACTTGTTATCTTATTATTAATGAACGGTTTAGCAATTTTCTTACGTAATAAATTTTCTAGAAAATATTAAGCATTTTATTATTAAAGTTATTTGGGATAGAGAGAAAGATTTCTGCTTTCTCTCTTAAAATAAAAGGAGTTTTATATATGGCAAAAATCAACGTAGATGAAAAGAAAAAGAACATTGAACAACATACAAATGATGTTGTTGATCAACACTCAAATCACACTCATCCAACAAACGACAATCAGTCTCAAAAGACAACAATTGTAACAGCTAATAGCGAAAATAAAAAAAATATTAAACCTGACAGTGAAAGAAAAGTAGTTTATTCAACTCAAAATTTAGATTTATGGTATGGTGAAAATCATGCTTTACAAAACATCAATTTAGATATCTTAGAAAATAATGTCACTGCTATTATCGGTCCTTCTGGTTGTGGTAAATCAACGTATATTAAAACATTAAATCGTATGGTTGAATTAGTACCATCAGTTAAAACTGCTGGTAAAATTTTATACAGAGAACAAAATATTTTTGATAACAACTATTCAAAAGAAAAATTAAGAACGAATGTAGGAATGGTATTCCAACAACCAAATCCATTTCCTAAATCAATTTATGATAATATTACTTATGGTCCAAAAATCCATGGTATTAAAGATAAAAAATTACTTGATGAAATTGTTGAAAAGTCATTACGTGGTGCTGCAATTTGGGATGAATTAAAAGACAGATTACATACAAATGCGTATGGATTATCTGGGGGACAACAACAACGTGTTTGTATTGCTAGATGTTTAGCAATTGAACCAGATGTTATTTTAATGGATGAACCTACATCAGCATTAGATCCTATCTCTACTTTAAGAGTTGAAGAACTGGTTCAAGAATTAAAAGAAAATTATTCTATCATTATGGTTACACACAACATGCAACAAGCTGCACGTGTTTCTGATAAAACAGCATTCTTCCTTAATGGTTATGTAAATGAATATGACGATACTGATAAAATCTTCTCTAATCCTTCAGACAAACAAACAGAAGATTATATTTCTGGTCGTTTTGGTTAATGCTTAATGAAAATTATTAGACAAAAATATGAAGGCCAATTGGACGATTTAATTAAAGAACTTCGTCGTCTTGGTCTTCGTGTTTATTCAAATGTTAACAATGCTATTGAATCATTAAGTGAAGATGATAGAAACTTTGCTAGACACGTCATTGAAAAAGATAAAGAAATTAACAAATTTGATTATGACATTAACGAACAAGTAATCATGTTAATTACGAAACAACAACCAATTGCTACTGATTTAAGAATGATGATGGCAGCTTTAAAAATTTCTACTGATTTTGAAAGAATGGGGGATAATGCTGCAAATATCGCTCATATTCGACTAAGAGTAAAAATTACAGATCATTATGTCTTAACACGTTTAAAAACAATGGGTAAACTTGCATTATTAATGTTAGAAGACTTAAATACTGCTGTTAAAAGTGAAGATTTAACATTGATTAAAGAAATTATCGAACGTGATAAAGATATTGATGATTTATACGTGAATATTGTTAACACAACTTATCTAATTGATAATGATCCATTTGTAGCTGGTCAAGCGCATTTAGCTGCACGTAACTTAGAAAGAGTAGGGGATCATGTAAGAAATATAGCAGAAAGTATTTATTATTACTTTACTGGTGAACATTTTGATAAATATGATCGTTAAACTACTTTATCGTTGATAGTTTTATTCAAACTAAAAAAATCAAAGTAAAGGAGTGAGACACGATTCATTTTGAATCGTGTCTCACTCCTTTATAATATATTAATTATGTTCAATTTCATTTGTAAGTGTTTCTACTTCATCTACTAATTCTGAAATATACGCAATAGTAGATTTAAGTGGGGCATTTGTTGTTATATCAACTCCTGCTACTTTTGCAAGTTCAACTGGATTTTTACTTCCTCCAGCTTTTAACGTTTCTAACCATGCATCGACTGCTTTTTGTCCTTCTTTTTTAATTTTTTGAGAGACCACTGTGCCAATAGTTAATCCAGCTGAATACGTATATGAATATAATCCCATATAATAATGTGGTTGTCTCATCCACGTTAATTCCATTCCATCAGTAAGTTCAACCGCATCACCAAAGAATTGTTCATAAACGTTTCTCATTAACTTATTAAGAACGGGTGCTGTTAAAGATTCACCGTTATCAACTTTTTTGTATACTTCTCTTTGATATGCTGCTTCCAGTAAATGCGTGACCATATTATGATAATATGTGCGAGATATAATTGAGCCAATCACCCATCGTTTAAAACGTGCATCATTACTATTACTAAATAAGTAGTTTGCCATCAGCATTTCATTCATTGTAGAAGGTGCTTCTACAAAATACATAGATGCTTCTGAATCTAATAAATGTTGATGTTTTTGTGACAATGTAAAATGACCAGCGTGGCCCAATTCATGCGCTAATACGAAAGTTTCTGCCATTTTACCTGTCCATGAAATAAATACATATGAATGCGTAAAATAAGGGCTAGCACAATACGCACCAGTATCTTTACCTTTATTTTGAGCAAAATCAATCCATTGATGATTATAAGCATTATCAACCATTTTAATATAGTCATCGCCTAAAACACCTAAAGCACCGTGAATATATTGTTTTGAGTCTTCTATTGAAATATCTGGTTCATAACTAGGATCAACTGATATTTTTAAATCTTCAAATCGCATTTTATCTAAGTTATGAATTCTTTGCAGTATTTTAGCATATTTTTGCATCACAGGTGCTAAATCACTCATGATGACATCAATTTGTCTATCATACATTTCACGTGTAACTTCTTGTTCTTGTAGTAAAAAATCTATAACAGAATCATAGCCTCTTAAATTAGCCTCAATTTTTTCTTGTTGTACATGTTGATTATATGTTGCAGCTGTTGTGTGTTGATATTTACGCAATGCATTACTAAAAGCTTCGAAACTTTTACGTCTAAACTCTGGATCTGAACTGTCTTCATACTCATTTTCAAAAGTTGCATAATCTAAAGGATACATTTCATGATTATGTTCAAACGATTCAAACGCAATATCAAGCATTTTAGTTGTTCCATAGAGTTCATAAGCACTTTGAAAAGTAGGCGACAAACTGGCAAGCACTTCTTCAACTTCTGAAGATAATTGATAAGGTTTACGTTTTATTAATTTTTCTAGATAATGAGGACTATTGAACTGCTCTTTTAGCTCTTTTAATTTATCATCAGAGAGTATCATTATTTCAGATTCAACAAATGATAATAAACTAGATATCTTACCATAAGATGTTGATAGTTTGGCATTTAATGTTTGCGCTAATTCATTTGTAGTATCAACACTTAATCTAAGTTCAGCATAATTACCTAATCGATCAAATTGTATAAGTAAGTCTTCATATTCTTTAAGTGCATCTAGAATAATTTTAGTTTCTGATAAATTATTTTTATATTTTTGATTAAATTGAGCGGATTTCTCTAATACATCATTTAAAGTATTATAAAATGCTTCATCATTCGTAAATAAATCTTCTAAATTCCATTTTTCATTATCTGGAACATGTTTTCTGAGTGGTAAGCCTGTGTTCATTTTATTCACTCCTAAATAGTTATTCTCATATATATTATACATAATATTATTTGTAAACTCAGTTTTAAGCCTTTAGTCTGAGTCATTTTAATAATTAAGAAGGTATAATTATTTATAAAAGTATTGTATATTACATATTATAAAATATAAAAGTTGAGGCGTTTTTTATGACGATATTTGATATGCCAAATTATCTTTGGATCACAATCCTAGCAATGATGGTATTAACTGTCTTTTGTACATTGGTACTGAAAAAATGGCTTTCAGCAGCAGTAATTACCTTCGTTGTTTTAGCAGTATTAGCTTTCTTTATTCCTAATTTTTATAATATAACGTTCCAGCCTTTATTAGGCTATGCCGCTTTTCTTGCCATTATCAGTTTAATGATTAGTTTCCTTTTATGGTATTTTACAAGAGGATGGCGCCGAGAACGTAAAGAAAAGCAATTGGAAAAAGAGATGAAAAAATATGATAACGACGAGTACATGTATCGTCGTCGTGATAGAAGATAAATATAAGGGAGTAGGATAGAATTCATTTTGAATTCGTTATCCCACTCCCATTTATATTTTTAATAGTGTATAAAAGGATTTTTTTTTAAAAGCTTTTTCAATTTTGTTTAATTGATGAATAGTTGTTTCAATGCCACCTTCACTAAAATACCAAGCATTAGCTTCAAATTGATAGACTTGGTGATTTTTTATTGCTTTCATATCTTTTATCACTTGATTATTCAAAGCAGAAGGTAACGTTTTGTCATCCGCATTTTTAGTTCGATTAATTACAAACAATTTATCAGGATTAATTTTATTTAAATACTCATTAGTAACTATATTACCAGCTGAATTTGCTTTCATTTTAGGATCAGCGTGGTTAATTCCTAAATCTTTATTTAAGAAGCCTCCAAATCTACCAGTTGGTCCGAAGGCACTAATGCCTTTATCATCAACATTTAAAAGTAATACGGTATCTTTATTAATTACTTTTTTAGCCTCTTTCACTTCTTCACTTAATTTATGATTAAGTGCTTTTGCTTTTTCTTCTTTTTTGAAAATTTTACCAAACAATGTCGTATGTTCTTTAATTGATGAAATATAATTATCATTATCGGGACTAACAAATAAAATCTTAGCATTAGGCGCCGCTTTTTTCATTTCATCTATTGTTTTCGTATGTGCTTGTCTAAATGAAGCAAAGATAACATTAGGTTTTGATTTAGCTAATTCATCATAATTAGGTCTTCCTGGATTGCCTAGATTTGTATATTTACTGTTTTTAAATTCTGAAAGGGAAGAAGGCAAAAATGAAGCACCTTGTCCTTTAGCAATAGAAACTATTTTGTCTTGAAGTCCCATTTGCTGCATAATATCTAACGCGCCATAATCTAGTACTGCTACACGTTTCGGATTAACTGGTACTTTAACTGTTTCTGTTTTATTTTTGCCTCTACTATGTGTATGATTCTTATCCTTAAATTCATATGTATTTTTTACTGTAATGGTATCTTTACTAGATGAAGAATTTGAATCCGATTGCTTATCACATGCTGATAAGATTAAAATAACTGATAAAATTAATAGAATATATTTAAATGATTTTTGCATTTTCTAACCTCCTAGAGAATACTATAATAGAAAATGATAATCATTATCAATTAAATATTTACATTTTATTATCTTATTTTACCTAAAATATTACATATTCCTTTTATATTGTTGGTGATTTCTTTAACATGTATATTAGACTTAAAATAAGTAGCCTTATTGACTTATTTGATGATTTTAAAAGGGGTATGTTGCTCATAATACTGGAAAGGTATATTTAGTAAAATCGTCTTAATAGACGAGACGATAGTCAAACTTATAAGAATGGATCACTTTTTATGATATTAAAGTCTTTCTTTGAAATAATTGTTATTAGAAATAATGGTTCCAATATCACCGATAATCTTTAAATTGATAAGGTAGAACAAAAGATATAAATTATTTATCTGCAAATTCATATGGTATCTTGCATTATGTAAACTAGCTAGCATTCAATAATTGATTCATTACTATATTAATTATCAAAATAAATTATGTCACAAATATCGAACACTAAATTCATATTAGTATTTTCTACATTATATATAATACATATAATGTAGTTGATTTTTATCATAACAAATTATAACTAAGTCAATCATTTTAGATAGATCAATGTTAACCAAAGAATGATAACTAAAATATATCATTGAAGTGTAATTAAAAAAGAATAGGTCCCCTGATCGTTATATATACAACTTCCTATAATATATATTATGTAAACTAAATTGTAGAAATCTGCATTTTTATATGAATATCTTCAATTTAAGCTTTTTAACAAAATACAGATTATTTAAAGTTTTAATATATACCTTAACTCGTTTACATATGCCCATGCATTCTAATTTTAGTAGTATTTATTTAAAGTTATTTTTTCTACAGTTCGGTAATCATTATCTAAAGTATTGAATCATGGATATTGGCATTACGATTTATACAATCGTTCTTAATTATTTCTCAAAACAATCTAAAGCGGAATGATTCCAATTAGATTAGTTATTTAATGATATCATAACTATGTATTTATTATCCAAATTATAAAACACTATAAATTTCATTTATTATAAAATATTAAAAATAAATTTCTTTTGGTGTATCATTGATAAAAATAATTGATATGCTATTATTAATTTGTAGGATGCAACTTGTATTTACAACTTAGAATTTACCTACACTATTTATAATTAGTCTCTATCACTAATTATAAAAAAGCATACTGGCAAGATTGCCAATATGCTTTTTATTCTAATTGTTATTTTTTAATCTTCTTACGTATACGATTCAATGTTTTAAATAGCCAATATTTAGGTTTATTAATTGGTTTATAGAAATCCCCAATTAACTCCTCGATATACACATTAAACCCTCTTTTAAAGCGATAAACACCATAATCTTCACTATTTTCAGTAAAATCACCAGATAAACCATAAAAATTATATCGATCATATCCATGATCAAAGCAATAATTCATCATGAACCAATGCATCATATATGGTCCCATATAATTATTGTATTTTTCTGATGAGCCACCTGAGAAATAGTTTACTTCATAAGCATTTGCAAAGTATACTCCAGAAGCTAAGTTTAAAATTTGTCCATCAGTTTGACGTAATTCACTTGCATGTAAGAGTTCTTTTTGGTCGTGTTCTATTTGTTTATCTAGTTCAGTAATTTTTTTCAGCTGTTTGTCACTTTTATTTTCTTTAGACATCATTTGATCACGACGCGTTTCTTTATCATTTAAAGAGGTTTGCAATGATTTAATATAGTCATCTAAATCAATATATGCTAATGGCACTAATGCTTTATCGCCGTATGTATCTATAAAATTATAAAAATATTCATCTGTTTTTGATACAAAACCAGTACGTGCTTCTGTTTCACGATACAAGTCTAAGAAAATATTTAGTTCATCTCTTTTAAGAAATCTTACTTTTACTCCATAGTTTATCGCTTTATTTATATTTCTTTTACGTTGACTATCAAACTGCTTTTTCAATGATGCAGGTGTTTCACCTTTTAGATAATTTACGCCCATCCATCTCACTTGACTAGAGCGATCATATTTCGTAGTGAAACCATGATGTTCGTAACCATGTGATTTAAATAAATTAACTAAAGCATCATTTTTTTCGTGACCTTCTACCGAATTGATATCTTTATCATAAATTTGATAAATCCAATATGGATCAAGTTTTACATATAAACATTGATGTTGGTGTAGGTATTTTTCTAATTCTCGTAGGTAAAAATCAACAAGACCTAAATCGGAATAATCCATCACTGGTCCACGATTTGAATAGTATACATAACTTCCCATAGTTGGAATTTTTGAGAAAAGACTTGCAGCAATCACTTTATTACTTTCATCTTTTACACCTAATAACACAACTTCAAATCCGTCATTTTCTCTAGTTTTTATATTTTCAGTAACTTGGAAGTAATGACTCTCTAATGATGGATTTTGTACGAAGGTTTCATATTCTTTAACTGTTAACTCTGTAAATTTCATATTCGCACTATTCCCCTCTTAATTCAATCTTTTTTTAATTTTTTTAAGTATTGTATATAGTGAATACATTGGTTTATTTATAGGTTTAACGAAATCACCAACATATTCAATTACATCTGCATTAAATCCCTTTTTAAATTTCACAACACCTGCATCTTCAGCATCATCTGTAAAATGACCACTAATCCCATAAAAATTATAACGGTCAATGTCATGATCAATTGCATAATTAATCATAGTCCATTGAACTGCATAACTTCCAGCGAAGTGTCTATATTTATTTGACGTTCCACCTGCATAATATACAACTTCAAATGGATTAATAAAGAAGAATCCAGCAGATATTGGTAATTCGTTACCGTGTTCTAATTGAAGTTGTGTTGCTTCATCAATTTTTTGCTCATTTGCTTTTAATTGCTGTTCTAAATTTATTTTTTTATTTTGTGCTTTTTTGTTATCTGGTCGTTTTTCAATATCTTTTAGAGCTTTGTTTAAGTCTTTATTTAATGTCTGACGTTCTGCATGAAGTTCTTCAAGATATTCATCAAATTTTATATATGCGAGAGGTACTAATACTCTATCTTTAAAATGATCAAATCGATTATAGTAGAAACTATCCTCTCTATCAGAAAATTCTTTAGTCTCTGATGTATCTTCCATAAATGATCTGAAAATAGGTAATTCTTCTTTAGTAAGAAATCTTACTTTAACACCATTTTTTTGGACTTTTTTAGTATTTCTTTTTCGTAAACTATCCATTCCATTTAATACATCTTTAGCAGTTTTATCCTTTAAATTTAAAACTGAATGGAACCGAATTTGTAATATTGGATCAAATCCTGTTGTAAACCCTTCGTGTTGATATCCTAATTGCTTCATTTTATCAAAGAACCAATCATTCCCAGCATTCCTTGTAATATCACCATCATGATTACGATATTGATAAGGCAAATAAGGGTCTATACGTACGTATAAACAACGTTGCTGTTTTAAATATTTACTTAATTCGTTAAAGAAAAAGTGAACGAGCTCTTTGTTTTCATAATCAATGACTGGACCACGATTTGAATAAAAATATTTAAAAATTTTCATAACGGGTACAGCAGTTAGCATACAAGCAGCAATGACTTCATTATCTTTATTTTTAATTCCTACTAAATGAGTTTCAGTTTTCTCGGCAACTTTTAACTCATAATTTTCAGTCATTTGTGTAAAATGGCTATATGGCATTTTTTCAGTAAAATCGCCAAATTCTGTAGCTGTTAAATTTGTAAACTTCATTATCTCTATAACTCCTAATTTAGAATCTTTATTTAATTTGAGTTGACTAATTTTAAAATTTTAGCTTATGTATATGTTGTGAATACGCATCGGTCTAATCTCAATAAGTATACACTAGATAAGGTTAAAACTAAAATATAAACCTGTATATACTTCCAATTAACCTAAATGCTCTTAAATTCTTGGCTTCTTCTATCTTCTCCAAATAATAAGAGCTGAAAATCATTCTTTTTCAGCTCTTAAATTCATATCTAATTTCATTTTAAATCAATTAATACTACATTGCTACTAATTCTTAAGTATTTCATGCTATGAATACTCTAAATAATTTTTATTTTATACTATGCTAACCATTATCTAAAGTTTGTCTAATCTCCCTTAAGTATTCTCCTGTTTGACTTAAGTCATCATTTTGAAATCTTCGAACGATTTCACTTCCAATAACAACACCATCTACATCTTTTACCAAATCTTTTATATGGTCTGTAGTTCTTATTCCAAATCCTGCTACAACTGGGAGAGATGTAAAAGATTTAATCATTTTTATCTGGTCTTTAAGCTTTGGATGAAACGTTCCATCTTCTCCAGTAGTAGCATTCATCGTTACAGTATAGATAAATCCTTCGGCATGTTTTGCTATATTTTGTATACGATTTATATCTGTCGTCATTGCTATTAATGAAATTATTTTTACTACTCTATTATGATTTAATTGTTGTTTTAATTGTTCTATTAATTCAAATGGTAAATCTGGAATAATTACTCCATAAACACCAATATCATCGCATTTTTTAAAAAAGGCTTTTTCTCCATAACTTAAAATAACATTATAGTATGTCATTAGAACACATTTACAATTAATTTCATTTTGATGTTTATCTAACTCATCAAATATATAGTCGATTGTTATATGATCTTTAAGTGCTTCATGACCAGCTTTCATAATGATGGGTCCATCAGCTACAGGATCTGAAAATGGAACACCAATTTCTATAATATCTGCTCCACTTTTATCAAGTAATTTTACATTTTCTAAAAATTGTCTATTACCCATGATGTAAGGAATAAATAATTTACTCATTTTTATCCTCCTTTCTCTGTTGTATATATTGTTGAATCGTTTCCATATCTTTATCTCCGCGTCCAGATATTGTCACTACTAATATATCGTTTTGTTTCATTTTAGGTGCTAATTTTTCTACATAACTTAATGCATGTGCACTTTCTATAGCGGGGATAATACCTTCTATTTTGGTGAAGCGGACAAGTGCTTCCATTGCTTCTTCATCGCTAGCACATTCATAGGTTACTCTTCCAATATCATGATAATATGAATGTTCAGGTCCAATACCTGGATAATCTAATCCTGCTGAGATAGAATGTGCCAATTCAATTTGTCCATGTTCATCTTGGATTAAATACATTTTTGATCCATGAAGCACACCGGCCTTTCCTTTCCCTATCGCAAGTGCATGTTGATTAGTATCCTTACCTCTGCCAGCTGCCTCCACACCGTATAATTTCACATCATCTTCGATAAAAGGATAAAATGTTCCTATTGCATTAGAACCTCCTCCTACACAAGCAACTATTGCATCTGGCAAACGATGTTCTTTCTCTAATATTTGTGATTTTATTTCTTGACCAATTACACTCTGAAAATCTCTAACCATCGTTGGAAAAGGATCCGGCCCTAAAGCTGATCCTAATAAATAATGTGTATCTTCCACGTGACTTACCCAATACTGTAGCGCTTTATTAACTGCGTCAGATAAAGTTCCTTGACCTTCATCCACAGCTTCAACTTTAGCTCCTAATAATTCCATTCTAAATACATTAAGTTGTTGTCTTTTGATGTCTTCTCTTCCCATAAAAACAATCAGTTCCATATCAAATAATGCAGCCACTGTGGCACTTGCAACTCCATGTTGTCCAGCTCCCGTTTCTGCAACAAGTTTATTTTTGCCCATTCGTTTAGCGAGCAATGCTTGACCTATGGCATTATTGATTTTGTGGGCACCAGTATGATTTAAATCTTCTCTTTTTAAATAAATTTTAGCCCCACCTAATGCTTCTGTATATGATTTCGCATAAGTTAAGGGTGTTTCTCTCCCAACATAATCCTTTAAATAATATGCTATCTTTTGTTGGAATTTAGGATCATTTTTTGCTTTTTTATACGCTCTCTTTAATTCAATGATAGCTGGCATTAATGTTTCCGGTACATATTGTCCTCCATACTCACCAAAAAAACCTAGTTCATTTGCTTCCGTTTGTATCTGTTTCATATTCTAAGCTCCCTTTAACGTAATTTATAATTGTTTCCATTTTCAATTTATCCTTGCATTCATTTGTCTCTATACCACTGGATATATCATAGCCTTTATGTGATAAATCCAGCTTTTCAATCTGTTGAATAGCACTTATATTTATTCCTCCTGCAATAAGATAAGGAATGTCTTGGCTTACTGATTCTAATATTTTCCAATTAAACGTTTGACCAGTACCACCAAATTGAATTGAAGGGGTATCAATAATAAATAAATCTACCCATGGCTTATATTGATTCATATCTCTATTCAAGTTTTCTGTAGCCGGCAACGCTTTAATTATCTTAATATTCTTAAAATTTAATTTAACTTTTTGGATTAATTCAATTGTTTCATTACCATGAAATTGAATGCCGTTCACATTGGTTTGTTGCAACAATGTATTTAATTCTTTATATGTAGGATTCACAACAACTATAACTCGATGAATGTGCTTTGCTACAAATTGATTTAAATAGTTAATTTGTTCTATATTTAAATGACGTTTACTTTTTGGATAATGAATAAAACCTATCATATCTATGTCTAAGGAATTGGCTTTTAAAATATCACTTTTTGTTTTAAAACCACAAAATTTTAGTATATTCATTTCTCTTTATTTAGTTTTAATGAAGGTAATAACGATGATATATTATTACTATTCATTAAAGCTCCTCCCACAAGTAATCCGTCTATGCCACTACTTACAATTTTTTTTACATCATTTAAAGTTGTAATACCACTTTCAGAAATATAGTAATAACCTTCTTTTTTCATTTCCAAAATGTCATTAGTATGTTCTACTTTAGTAATAAATGTTTTTAAATCTCTATTATTTATACCAATGATTTTAGGTTTAATTTGATAAGCGCGTTCTAACTCTTCTTTGTTATGAACTTCAACTAAGACTTCTAAGTTTTGAGATATTGCATAATGATATAAAGACTGAAGTGTATCATTGGTTAAAATATTTACTATTAATAAAATAATAGAAGCTCCGGCTCTCTTAGCAAGATCAATTTGAAGCGGATCAATGATAAAATCCTTACATAATACTGGTAAATGTGTGAGTTGTGTTAACGTTTGTAGACGTTCAAAACTTCCTCCAAAATATTTTTCATCGGTTAAAATTGAAATAGCACTTGCTCCATGATTTTCATATTTAGCAATTTGATGCTCTAAGTTAATGTCCTTGAATGCTTTTACAGAAGGACTTTTAGATTTTATTTCTGCAATAATACTCAATGTTGATTCCCTTTTCAAAGTGGTTTCTAGAGCTGACTTATAAGATACATCAACTTTTTTAATATGTTTTATTTTATCTGTATAATACCCATCGTTTAGTAACTGTTTTTTATACTGTACAATCTCATCTAATATTGTCAATTTTATTCCCCTTTCATCAACTGACATTGTTTTAAAGCTTTGCCACTATCAATTAAATCTTTTGCTAAATCAACGCCCTTTTTAATACTATCCACTCTATTTGATATATATAAGGCTAATGCTGCATTCAGCACTACGACATTTCTTTTAGGGGAATGATCTTTTCCACTTAATATGTCAATGGTAATGTTTTTATTTTCTTCAGGTGTGCCACCTTGAAGTTCTATATTATTTGCATGAGCTATGCCATAATCTCGTGCATTTAAAACATAATGTGAAATAGTCCCATCTTCATGTAATTCATATATTTCGTTATCCCCAGATAATGTTGCTTCATCCATTCTATTCGCTCCATGAAGTACGATGCCTCTTCGTCGTCCTAAATCTTTCATAGTTTTAATAATCATGGGTAATTGGGAAGCATCGTAGACCCCCATTACTTGATAATCTAATTTAAAAGGATTGATTAATGGTCCGACAATATTGAAAATAGTTGGTTCATGAATAAGTTTTCTAATAGGTTGAATGTATTTCATAATTGGATAAGATTCCATAGCGCTGATAAATGCTAAATGTGTTTTAGATACTTGTTTGGCTACATTTGCTACTTTCGTAGTAGGAATGTGTAATTGTTGTAATAAATCGGTACTTCCAGAATTAGATGTAATACTTTTATTTCCATGTTTAATGACTGGAACATCTGCGCTTGCTACTACAAATGATACTGTCGTTGAAATATTGAAACTATTTGATTTATCTCCTCCTGTTCCACAAACGCATATACTTCCTTTGTATTCAGGTTGAGTTGAATACATCGTATGAATAAGACTTTTCACTATATAAGTTAATTCTTTTTGTTGTATCGACTTATTTGTGAAAGCTTGTAATAACTTTACTTTATCTTGAGTATGACATTCTGGATTGATGAGATATTGAATAAATTCAGTAGTTTCATGTTGTGAGAGTGTTGCATGACTTTGAATTTGGTTGAGTAATGTTAAGGTCATCATATTTACCTCTTTCCTTTACGATATCGATAAAATTTTTAATTATTTGTTGTCCTTGGTCTGTTGCAAACGACTCGGGATGATATTGAATACCAAAATGTAATCCATTTTTTGTCTCATAAGATTGAATGCAATCTTTTGTCCTTCCAGTAATTATTAATTGTGATGGAAAAGAGATTTCATCACTTATTAATGAATGGTAACGCATTATATTAAATTGATTTGCTAAGTTGTTATATAATTTAGTATGTTGAATAACTGTTAATATATCGACTTTACCGTGCATGACTTTTTCGCCTTGAATAACACGGCCACCGTAATAGCATGTTATTGCTTGTGCACCTAAACATACGCCTAATATCGGTAAAGATTTATACCTTTCAATAATATTCAATAGATGGTTACTATCTAAAGGATGACCAGGTCCTGGAGATATGATGAGACCATCACTTTGGTTAACGTAGTTAAGCACATCTTTATCGTCCGGATATTTAACAATGACATCATCTAATTGACTTACTATATCAACTAAGTTATATGTAAATGAATCATAATTATCAATGATTAAAATCATGGTGTTACCTCCAATAAACTTTTTGCTTTTAATAATGTTTCTTCTAATTCTTTTTCTGGTACTGAATCATAAACCACCCCACACCCTGCTTCGACTTTCACGGTAGTATCATCAATTAACATTGTTCTTATTGCTAAAGCAAAATCTAAATTCTGATTACAATTAATGTAGCCTACACCCCCACTATATAGTCCACGTTTATATGGATATGTCTCATATATACGCCTAATTGCTCTAAGTTTTGGAGCTCCTGAAACAGTTCCTGTAGGTAATAAATTAGCAATTACTGTCATAGGAGATAATTTTTGCTTAATCTCACCTTTTACTTCGCTTACAATATGCATGACATGCTCATATTTTTCAATTTCCATTAATTTTGTAATTTTTGAACTACCGGTTCTACTGACTCTATGTAGATCATTTCTGCCTAAATCAACAAGCATTCGATGTTCGCTTAATTCCTTTTCATCACTCAATAATTGCTCTGCATTTTGTTTATCTTCTTTTATGGTTTTACCTCTTTTAATTGTTCCAGCGATTGGATTCGTAATAACCGTTCCATCTTGTACAGCTACAAAACTCTCTGGAGAACTGCCTATAATAATTTGTGTATTCATATTAATATAGTACATATATGGACTTGGATTACGTCTTTTTAAGTTTTGGTATAATTGATAACTTAATTGCAATGTATTATTTTTAAAATGATGATTGTAGCTATATATTCTAGATGGTACAACTTGAAACATATCGCCTTCTTTTATAAGCTTTTTCAATTGCTTTATAGTATTTATAAATTCATCATCTGATACATTTGGTATGATATTTGAAGGCGTAGGAGGACGAATATAATCATCTGTATAAGCTTTAATTTGAGATAGTTCCTTTATTCTATCTTTTACTCTTTTTTCTAAATCTTTCTGTTCTACTTCTGAAAATTGATTTGTAGCAATAACATATAATTCATCTTTATAATGATCAAATACATATACATCTTCTATCATGTGAAATTCAATATCATTGCTATCCTTAATTTCTTGTATAGATTGCTGTTTTAAAATTGGAAATTCATGTCTTACTAAGTCAAAACTACACGTACCAATAAAGCCAGATACAAATGGTAAATGTTTTAATTTTTCATCTGTAATCTGAATATTAAATTGATTGATATAATCTTTTAAATATTCATAAGACTTTTCAGTAATTTCAACATTTTGTTTTTTTGTTTTTATCTTTAGTAAGTCATTATTTAACACAACAGAACCATAGCTTTCGAATGCTACAATAGAATATCTACCTTTAATTTGCTTTTGACTGGTACTTTCTAAAATAATCTTATTTTTCTTTAACTTTCCTAAAACTTCGGGTGTAATATTTGCTCTAAGTATTTCATAATATAGTTTCATTAAGCTTTAATCCTTTCTCAAAAAAATATCAGCATCCTTATTTAAAAGGACGCTGACGCGCGGTACCACCTTAATTAACTAAATATTTCGAATTATCAAAATATTTAAAGTTCACTTATTTTTTATTTGATTTTTTATAAGTATAAACCCAATTTCATTATTAGTGATGTTAGTTTTCATCAACCACTAACTTTCTATGATTATCTAGCTAATAATTACTATATTTATACCAAAAAGACACCACGATTACGTTCCATAGATAAGGACGCGTTACCGTGGTGCCACCTTAATTAACATTACATGTTCACTTTACTGTTATTAAATTTAATCTTCTAAGTCCAATTCAAACATATGCTGTGCTAATTTACATCATCCATTAGCTTTCTATTTGCTACATCACATATCTTCTACTCAATTCTCAGAATTATTAAAATATTATTATAATTCAGTATAATACATAAATAAATCTTCCTTGTCAATATTTATTTCAATTTATTGATGACAAGCAATAGGCATATAATAAGTTTTGAGCGGCATGTATAGAATCAATATGTGTTCGTTCCAGTGCATGAGAGGACTCAATACCAGCTCCAAATAATCCATGTTTAATATCTGCTCCTGCTTTTAATGCTGCAGACGCATCTGACGTATAATAAGGATAAATATCTATTTTATACGGAATATGATTAAATTTACATAAGTTTACTAGATGTGTTTTTAATTCTTTATGATAAGGTCCAGACGCATCTTTAGCACAAATAGATACTGTATATTCGTCAGAAGATTGTCCCTCTCCAAGTGCTCCCATATCAAAAGCAATAAATTCTACAATTTTATTAGAAATAGATGCATTCGCTCCATATCCTATTTCCTCATTATTAGAAATATAAAATTGAATAGTATGTGGTAATTTAATTTGTTCATTTTTTATTCTTTCTAATAAATCTAATATCATTGCTACACTTGCTTTATCGTCTAAGTGTCGGGATTTAATAAATCCAGATGATGTTATTTCTGTTCTTGGATCAAAGCTAATAAAATTACCTACTTCTATTCCTAAATCTTCTGTCTCTTTCTTAGAAGACGTTTTTTCGTCTATACGGACTTCCATATGTTCAATATCTCTTGGTATTTTTTCATTTTCGCGATATACATGAACACTTGTTTCATGTAAACATATTGTCCCTGTGTACGTTTCGCCAGAGTCTGTTTCAATCTGACAATATTCTCCTTCAATCGCATTATATTTAAATCCACCAATTAGATCGATTGTTAAACGACCATCTTCTTTAATTTCTTTTACCATTGCACCTAAAGTATCTACATGAGCAGTAATACAACGTTGACGTTCATTATCTTCACCCTCAACTGTGATAATTAATGCACCTTTATTTGTTAATTGAGTTGAATATCCTAAATGTTCTACTTTTTGTTTTACATAACTTATTGCATTATAAGCATTTCCCGAAGGACTATTAATGTTAGTTAAGTTTTGAATTAATTCTAATATCTTTGATTCCATTCAACTTCCCCCTTTAATACTTTAAATATATTTTAACCTAGATAAATAGTGAACTCTAATGAATAGTATTGTTTAAAATGAATGACTAATTTAAAATATAGATATTCTGAATATTTAGAAATAAGGAGGGCTCATATGAAAAATATTTTATTTGTTGGTTTAGGATTAATTGGTGGAAGCTTAGCTAGTAATTTAAAATTTTATCAATCTGATCTTATAATTTCTGCCTATGATACTGATGTAACTCAATTAGATAAAGCAATGTCTATTGGTATAATTGACAAAAAGATTAATGATTATGCTCTTGGTGTTAAGGAAGCGGATATTATTATCTTTGCTACTCCAGTTCATCAAACAGCAATATATCTAAATTCATTACCTAATTATGAAACCAAATCACATTTGATTGTAACGGATACTGGCAGTACAAAACTTATCATTCAAAATTTTGAAAAACGTTTATTAGAATCAAATATTCATCTTGTTAGTGGGCATCCAATGGCTGGTAGCCATAAATCTGGTGTCCTTAATTCTAAAAAACACTTATTTGAAAATGCATACTATATTTTAGTTTACGATGATGAACGTAATACACAAGCGGCTAAAACATTACAATATTTGCTCTCCCCTACACTAGCTAAATTTATTATTACTAATGCGAAAGAACATGATTATGTAACGGGAATTGTTAGTCATGTTCCACATATTATTGCCTCTAGTTTAGTACACTTGAGTTCAAGCCATGCAAATGATCATGCTTTAGTCAAACAGCTTGCTGCTGGTGGATTTAGAGATATTACAAGAATTGCAAGTAGTAATGCCGAAATGTGGAAGGATATCTCACTTAGTAATAAACAAAATATCATTAGTTTACTAGAAGATATGCAAACCAATATTAAGGATATGATAGTTAAACTTAAAAATGAAGAAGAACAACAAATATATCAATTCTTTGAAGATGCAAAAATTTTTAGAGATCAATTACCTCTTAAGCAACATGGTGTAGTCAATGTTGGGTATGATTTATATATTGATATTCCAGATAAAGCGGGTATGATTAATAAAGTTACTTCTATACTTAGTTTACATAATATTTCTATAAGAAACTTAAAAATTTTAGAAGTTCGTGAGGATATTTTAGGTGCTTTACAAGTTACCTTTAAAACTCCAAAAGATCGTGAATTAGGTATTGTTGCTTTAAATGAATTTGATACTTATATTCCATAAAAATAGAAGTGGGCCAAAATTCAAAATGAGTTTTGACCTACTTCCGTTTATTTACATTTTATGACCTGCCATTAATCCTAATCTATTATGTTTTGTTCCAGATTCAGTATAAGAAATTGCTTTTGAAACGATGCCTTTACCATATTTCTTTTGTAACGTATCAATCGTTTTAGCTAAATTTTCATCTCTTTGTCTTTTATATTCATCTACAAATAAATTTAATTGTCGATTTTCTTCATTAATGAACTGTGTTAGTGAAACACTTAACGTACGATACAAAGCCTGTTTATCACACAACTGATTCGCATAATCATTAACGACTTTAAATATATCTTGTTCTAGATTTGTAGCATCAGTTAAAGTGTGTTGTTTATGTATTCCTCCACCTTGAGTATATCCAAATGAAAAATGTATAGTACGTGCTAATTGCTTTCTTTCTCTTAATCTACAAGCAACATCTTCAATCAACTCTTGCATCACAATTTTTGTTTCATTAAATTGATAGTCTCTCATCAAAATTTGGCTTTTACATATAGTTGGATTATTAATTTTACTTTTTTCTCTTATTTTACTTTGATCTATACCGTTAGCATGTAAATGCATATCAGTGCCTAATATACCAAAGTCTTTCTTCAAATATCTATGAGGATAATGGGCTAAATCACCTATTGTAATAATTCCTTTTTTATTTAACTTTATTTCTGTTTTTTTATTGATTCCCCAAAATGATTTTAATGGTGAAATACACCATAATTTATCGGGAATGTCATGATACCGCCACTCAGTAATACCTTCTTTGGTGTGTTTAGCTTCGATATCCATAGCTACTTTACTAAGTAACAAGTTAGATCCAATACCTATTGTGCAGTATATTCCCGTCTTATCCAAAATTTCTTTTTGAAAACACTTAGCAAAAGAATATACTGTAGTATTAAAAAGATGGTAGCTATTTGTTACATCCATAAAAAATTCATCAATACTATACTGATGTAAATCTTCCCCTGGAACATATTTAAGAGCAATTTTAGAAATTTCTAATGATACTTCTAGATATCTTCTCATACTTGGATTAATAATATAAATATCATTACGTTGTGGAATTTCAAATAATCTAGATCCCGTTTTAATACCAAGTTCTTTTAATTTAGGTGTTGCTGCCAAAACAACAGATCCTTGTCGCTTAGTGTCAGCTACCACTGCTAATTTTGTCATTAAAGGATCTAATCCTTTTTCTATACAAGACACACTAGCATAAAAACTTTTCTGATCTACACATAGTATGTCTCTATCTTCAAGTAAATTATAATCATACATATCAACCCCCTCCTTAGATAATTCAATTATATAAGAACACTTGTTCTCTTACAACATTAAAAAGAACAAATGTTCTATTTAAATATCTTGAAGTTCATTTTTTAAAAATGATATACTAAGCACATAATTATGTAAGGAGGAAAACATCATGCCGATTGTAAATGTAAAATTATTAGAAGGACGCTCAGATGAGCAATTAAAAAACTTAGTCACTGAGGTTACAAATGCAGTAGAGAAAACAACAGGCGCAAATAGAGAAGCAATCCATGTAGTCATTGATGAAATGAAGAAAAATCACTACGGTGTAGCTGGCGTAAGAAAATCAGATTAATAATATTATAATCTTCAAAGTTTACATAATAATATTATTGTAGTTAAATAGATAATAAATAAGCAGGCCACTTTGGCCTGCTTATTTATTATTCGTCTAAAAATGATTCTATTGCTTTTTTATTTTTCTCTTTATCAATATCTAATGCACTACCATCGTTATTAGTATTGATATTTTGATAAGAATTTTTTAACGGTACAGTTAGTGTTTCCACATTTTTATCGCCTCGTATTCCAAAACTTAGTCCTGTTTGGAAAATAGCTGAGTTTGGCATATCTGTATTAATATATCCTCTCAATATACCAGCTACTTTAGGTAATTTCACGATTGTACTTGGGGTAATCAATTCTTTCTTAAGTGTTTGCATAACTTGTTGTTGACGTCTCACACGTCCAAAGTCTCCCTCTGGATCATGTCTAAATCTCGCATAACCTAATAATTCTTTACCGTTTAATCGATGGTGTCCTTTTTTTAATGAAACCCCTATATTTTCTGACATATCTTTTTCAACATCAATTGGCACACCATTAGGTTCTAATTCATCAATCATTTTTTCAAAGCCAGTGAAATCAATGACTGCATAGTATTCAGGATTAATACCTAAATTTTTATTTAGTGTTTGTCTCAACAACTCTGGTCCCCCAAGTGAGTATGCAGCATTAATTTTATATTTGTCATAACCAGGAATTTCCGCATAAATATCACGCATAATTGACATCATTTTCATTTTTTTCTTAATATAGTCATACTGTACAACCATAATAGAGTCAGTTCTTGATTTTCCACCATTAGCTTGGTCAGCACCGAGCATTAATACTGTGATTTTCCCGTCATTTTTAACGGCTCCATTAAATTTATGAATTTTAATATCTTTTGCATGTTCTTGTGCATATTTCATACCACTTTGATATCCATGAACGACATACGTAATCATTGCAATAAGTAAAACTACAATAATCAGTATTACAAAAGGTAATTTTCGAAATTTTTTCTTCTTGCGTCGTTTAGAAGGTATCGTTGTCCCCGTTTGTCGTCTTAATATTGTATTATCCTTCTCTTCTGTCATATTTACCTACCTTACACTCTCTAAAATCTTCAAAATAATATTCGGATATACTATAATATATAAATAAGTTATATAAAATATCTTAAAAAATCAAGTGTTTTCAATAAATATTACAAAGGTGTTATGAAAGGATGGCGTAAATGAATATTAATACAGCATACTTCGCAGGAGGCTGTTTCTGGTGTATGACAAAACCGTTTGATCAATTTGAAGGTATTGAATCAGTAACATCAGGTTTTATGGGAGGATCAGTTAAAAATCCAACCTATGAACAAGTAAAGAGCGGAACTACTGGACACTATGAAACTGTTAAAATAGAGTATGATGTTGCTTTATTTTCTTATCATAAATTATTAGAAATATTTTTTTCAGTCATTGATCCATTAGATGCTGGGGGTCAATTCCAAGATAGAGGGTCACAGTATCAAACAGCTATTTTTTATACAAATGATGATCAAAGAAAAGTTGCGATTAACTATATCAAAGATTTAGAACAAACGATGCATTCTGATAAAGCCATTGCTACTAAGGTTCTTCCCGCTTCAAATTTTTATAAAGCAGAAGAATATCATCAAAATTTCTATAAAAAAAATCCTGAACGTTACGCACAAGAACAGCGAGATCGTGCAAATTATGATCCTCGTTCTAACTCATAATAAAAAAGATATCCGAAATTGTTTTCGGATATCTTTTTTATTTATGTCTAATCACTCGCATTACTTTTAACATACTGTACCAGAGAGAACTATCTTTTCTATACACCAAAAATCGCGGTTCCCACTGGGGACTATATTTTTCTTTATATCTTCGTAACCCCTGAAAACGATATAAACCATTAAAATGTTCAAACACACGTCCCGCAATACGTTCTCGTAAATAAGAATAATCGAGTTGACCTACATTTGATAAGGTAGCCATACCCATGTTAAAAGCTTTATACCCTTTTTCTTTACCCCATAATAACATATGTAGATATAATCCATCCATTAGAGGTAAATCTAATTCAGGTAACCAACGAATTAAATCTACTGAAATTGCTTCGTTATAGTATGTCGGCATTAATGTACAAAAAGCAATAATCTTACCTTCTTCATTTTTCATAATTCCAATTGGGGCTTTATCTAAATACTGTTCTGTAAATTGCCCAACAGAAAAATGCATTTCAGTACGTCCATCGAGCCACTTATCACTTACTTTTCTAAGCTCTTCTATAAACGCTTTAGAAAATGGTGGTTCTATAATGTCAAATTTAATATTTAAATCATTAAATTTATTCAGTGTTGCTCTAAAACCACGTCGTTTTTTTCCAGAAGTAGTAAATTGTGTTAAATCAATAATAGCCTCTTCGCCTAATTTAAAAAATTGATTTCCAAAATTATGATACAACGGCATAAAACGATCAGATACTTGATAGAAAATGACATCATAACCTAACTTTTCAGCATAACTATAGAAATCAGCCAACAATGATTGGAATGATGCCGTATTTCCAATTGGATCTCCCAATACGACCAGCGCATTTGATTTATATCTATACATAAGAAAAGCTTGTTCACTGTCATACATAAATACATCTTTATCACCGCTATATATCAAATGACTTAAATAATTCCCTCCATATGTTTCTATGATTGATTTACATTGAGAATATTCTTGTAATTGATGTGGGCGTTCAAAGCGACGACCAAATAACCATGCAATACCAACAATTAATAATATAACAACTATCACAGTTAACCAGAAATAGTATTTTAATAATGACGTATCCATTTCCAAGTGATATAAATCTAAAGCATATAAAGTTTCAGAAATAATGAAATGATTAATATATAAAACAATCACACTAATGACTAAGGTAAATATTAAGTTTTTTAATCTAAATGGACGTTTAAATACTTTCGCACGTCGATAAGCTAAAATAAGTAAGATAAAAATAATGATGAGCCATGTAAGTAACATGATAGAAGCATACGTATATAACGTTGCAAGAAATATTAACACAAGTGAAATCATTGAATAAATAATTGCTCTCTTACTTTGCTTATATATACCCCTTACATTAACAAGTAATATTAAACATGCACTTGTATGAATAGACAACATGATATAGTAAATAAAATGATCAGCATCATATAATCCATCATAAACAATCGTCACATTATTAATAAAGAAAATAAAACTTGTTAATAGTGCAAGAATAGATAAAGCAAATGCTGGGATTTTTGAAATAATATCTTTTTGATAAGACAGTATGAATGAGGTAACATCTTTAGCGGGTACAAAATATTTAGATTCTTCAAAGTACTTACGCGCAGAATTGCCAAATTCAAACGTAGATAGAATTAAAGCAATGATAATAGGTACAAAATAATAAGCAAAACGATATAGCAGTAAGGCAATCAATATTTTTTCTTCAGGAATATCTAAAGATTTTAGTCCTAATAAAACAACTAAATCAAATGCCCCGAATCCACCTGGAATAAAACTAATCAGTCCAGAGAGTGCAGCAATAATAAAAATACCAAGTAATGTTGTAAAAGCTACATGAATATCAATAATCCATGCCGACAAGTAAAGTACAACAGCAGCAGCTATCCATTCAATACTTGAAACAAGCGTGCAATATATCCCTACCAATTTATTATGTTCAGTAACCGGTTTAACGACTGTATACACTATAAAAATAGGTAAAAATAAAGCGACTACGTACAATACCCATTTTACAAAACGTACTTTATCAAGAATATGAGAAGCATCGAAAATATGAAGTACGACTAAAATAGATAAGAAGCTTAAACCAGTTAACATTGAAACTAATATGATTGAAATAGCGTGAAGTAATCTTTTTCTATCAGAAGTATAATTTTTATAAATAAATGTTCTAAATCCTGCGCCTATAAATCCACCAAATCCAACAATAGCATTAAATGCATTAATAATATAACTCAAACGAAATACTTTGTTCAGTGGTATACTCAACTTTAAAGTTTTAACAAGAATGACATCATATAAACTTAAAAGTAGCATTGATGCGCCACCACATATAAATAAACCAATTAAAAACCATCGATTGATTTTACTAAATGCTTCTAATGTTTGTTTGAAGTTAATATGTGACAATTCATGATATAAAGTAGCAACTACTACAATAAAAAGTGTGATAGCAAATACCACTTTTAATATAGATATTAATCTATTTTTATGTTCTTCAGTCATTATTCATTATTATCCTTTACATTATATTAATATAAAATATATCATATCATATTCTAGTTATATATCTTTAGACTATTGAACTAACATAATTGTAAGATAAAAGAGAGTGGAAGAGAATTCATCGTCCCACTTTTGCAAGATGATTAGTACTATATTAAAAAGCCTAAGACAACTCATTATGTCTCAGG
>NZ_KV827231.1:0-23568 GCF_001836075.1 Staphylococcus sp. HMSC035D11 | reverse complement strand
CCTAAGACAACTCATTATGTCTCAGGCTTTTTAATATAGTGCTTTATTCTGCTTCTGTGTAATTTTTATGTTCTTCTTTTTTAATTTCATATTGACCTGCATCGTCACCATAATATTTATTGTAACGACGTTTAAATAATAAGAAAATGTGAGAAGCTAATACTTTTAAAATAGCATAGCCAGGAATACCTAAAATAACTCCTACAATACCTAACAAATTACCCGCACTTAATAAAATAAAGATAATTGTTAGAGGATGAATTTTTAATGTTTTCCCCATAATATTAGGAGAAATAAAATGACCTTCAATAAATTGAACTAACGTCCACACAATAATCAATTTTAATAGCATAAACGGTGAAGTAATAATCGCAATAATAATTGCCGGAGAAATTGCAATTGTTGGTCCTAAGTATGGGACTACACTCGTTACTGCAGCAATTGAAGCTAGAACTAACCCATAATCCAAACCAATAATCGAATAACCAATAAACAATAAAATACCAATACAAAATGATACAATAATTTGGCCTTGAATATATGATCCGACCTGTACACTCATTTTTTCTAATAAATCATGATAGTCTTTTCTAAATTTAGGTGGCATAATTTTAGTTGTATAGTCTCTAAATTTAGTTCCATCTTTCAACATAAAGAATAATACAAATGGTGTAGTTGCAATCACAACACCGACATTCACAATAGCTTCTGCAAATGTTCTAATTTTAGTTCCAAATCCACTAAAATAATCTGATGTTAACGATGGAATCTTTTTAGAAGTAGAATCAAGCCATTCCTGAATTTGATTATAAAATGAAGATAAAATAGACATATGTGTCACTTTATCAATAGCTCTATTAAATTTTTCAATATATTTTGGGAAGTTATTTGCAAGTTGTTTAATTTGATCACCAATCACAGGAATTAATAAATCAATAATTAATGTTGCACCTCCAATAATCACTAGAAAGACTATTGTAATTGCTAATAATCTTGGAATATTATAACGTTCCATCAAATTAATTACTGGATTTAACAAATAATACAAAATAAGCGATAAAATAATTGGCGCTGCAATAGTATTAAAGATAATGACAAAAGGCTGAAAAACATAAGAAATTTTGTCAAAGATGAATATAGTAATACCAAGTAATACTAATGAAACTAGCGCAAATAATAAATCTTTACCACCCAGAAACTTCATAAAGCGTGTTTCAGAAAAGCTTAGCTTATTAGCTTTCTTTCCTTCAACCTTTTTGTGGTCCATTGACATATCATTTTCACCGTACCCTTTAATCTAAAATAAAATAATCTATATTATATCATACCATGTAGCTTATTAATTTTGTGTGTTATTTTGAGATTGAAAATGATAAATATGCAAAGCTAAATAAACAATTTCTGAATCATCTATATCAATATCTAGATCTTTTTGAATAACTTTAGAAATCTTATATGCTGTACTATAACAATTAGGGTAATATGTTTTGACCATATTGATAAACTCATCTTGTGCATGAACGTATTCCTTTTTATTTAAACGACGAATTAGGAATTGAATATGTCTAATAAATCGTTGATATTGAACAGTTCGAGGATTTACAGGATACCCTATGTCATTTTCGATAATTAATACACATTTACTTATCATTTTATTAATTAAAGATATTTCACTCATAGGTAAATCTTCTTTATTTGAAGCAATATGCAATGCTATAAAACCTATTTCATCATCAGGAAATGTGACGTCTAATTTCTCATTTAATCGCTGTATAACTTGTGTGGCGATATCATATGCCTCACTATATAAATGTTTAGTTTCCATTGCAAAGGGATTACTAATTATTTGATTTTGTTTTAAGCGTTTATATGCAAAAGTAATATGATCGGTTAAGGCAATGACTAGTTGTTTATCATCTTTCATATAAGTTGTACTTGTAATATAGTTAACTGATTCAATAATTGCCTGTAAGACCTCTTCATCAGCTATTTCAACTAGAGATTTATAATATTCTTGTTGTTGTTTTTGATCTAATTTATACACTTTCTCAATAGAAGCATTATCATCTACGACCATTCCAGGCTTTTTATTAAAACCAATGCCTTTACCGATTAAAATAACTTCTTGATTACTATTGATGCATATGATGACGTTATTATTTAAAATTTTTGAAATATGATATTTGCTCATCATTATCATCCTTTTTTACTATTAAAATTATATAGTTAAACATTATATTTGAAAAGTCATTCTTTTAAAAAACACTTCTTTCTCGCATTACTCTAAGAGATGGAGAAAAGAAGTGTTGATTTAAATTATTAATGTTTTTTAGATATTTTATCTTCGCGTCCCCAAGATTCAATACCAAATAAATTAATCTCAAGGTTTTCTGGTTTAAATACCGGTTTTAAACCGGCACGTTTTTGTTGAATATAATCTTTCATAACAGCAAATGCAATATTTGAAAGACCTATAATGGAAACAAGGTTTACAATGGCCATTAATCCCATAAATAAGTCCGCTGTACTCCATACGGTTTCAGTTTTAACAACTGCGCCTATAAATACTAATACAACAACTAAGCATCTAAAAATAAATAAAATTGCTTTATTTTTAGATAGAAATTCTATATTAGATTGTCCGTAATAGTAATTACCAACTACAGAAGAAAATGCAAATAGCGTAATCGCGACAGTTAAGAAGATACCACCTGGAGAACCAAGATGTTCATTCAATGCAGATTGTGTAACTTCTACACCTTGTGGCGCTTTTTCACCAAATTTTAAGCCTGAGTAAAGTAAAATCATAATAGCTGTTGCTGTACAAACAAGCATTGTATCGAAGAAGACACCTAAAGATTGAAGTAATCCTTGTTTTACTGGATGTGGTACAGCAGCAGTAGCAGCCGCATTGGGTGCTGAACCCATACCTGCTTCGTTAGAGAATAAGCCACGTTTTATACCTTGTAAAATCGCTGTACCTACCGCGCCACCAGCGACTTGTTCCATTCCGAACGCACTTTTAATAATTGTACCAATCATTGGAATGATTTGATCAAAATTCATTAGTAAGATAAATAAAACTATACCAACATAAACGATAGCCATTATTGGAACAATTAAAGATGACAACGTTGCAATACTACGTACACCACCGAAGATAATGATTGCTGTAATGACAGCCAAAATAATACCAGTAATGACTGGACTAATATGATATTGTGTTCTTAAAGATTCAGCAATAGTATTCGATTGAACAGTGTTAAATACAAATGCAAATGTAACAGTAATTAACACAGCAAATGTGATACCAAGCCATTTTTGATTTAAACCTTTGGTTATGTAATAAGCTGGACCTCCTCGGAAGCCACCTTCTTTATCATGAACTTTGTAAACTTGTGCAAGTGTTGCTTCTATAAATGCACTCGCAGCTCCGATAAATGCGATAATCCACATCCAAAAAACTGCCCCAGGACCCCCTAACACAATTGCTGTTGCTACACCAGCAATATTTCCTGTTCCAACACGGGAACCTGCACTAATAGCAAATGCTTGAAAAGGTGAAATACCTTTCTCTCCATTTTTCAAAGTTTCTGGTTTTTCAACTAATGCTCTAAACATTTCAGGTAACATTCGTAATTGAACAAATTTAGAACTAATAGTAAAGAAGATACCTACTGTCAATAGTAAACCTATTAAATACTGTGACCAGATTAAATCATTTCCAACTTGAACAACAGATTTAAACCAATCAGGTATTAAACTATCAAAATCTCTCAATTAAATCCCTCTCATCAAAATTATTGTTATGATATACATTACAAGAGATTTATATTGTAGTATTAAAGGTCAAAATGTACATGTTTTTCATGTCATCACTTTGATATAC
Organism: Staphylococcus sp. HMSC035D11; assembly: GCF_001836075.1. Lineage (NCBI taxonomy): Bacteria > Bacillati > Bacillota > Bacilli > Caryophanales > Staphylococcaceae > Staphylococcus > Staphylococcus sp. HMSC035D11. The sequence goes on along the minus strand of NZ_KV827231.1, from coordinate 19,679 downwards.
TTATCAACAATATAAATCTCTTGTGAGTTATAAATAGTTAAATATTAAATTAATTTTATCATCTTATGAATTACTTGAAAACAAAAATTTTAAAATCATATTAATTTATTATCATTGATTTTACATTTCCAAATTCATTTGTATCAACTACAAATGAACCATTTGTATATTGTTCAGAAAGATGAATATTAGAAATTTCACCTGTTTCAGCATGTTTATCTGAATAAAGTGTATAGTATGTTTCATCTCTGACAACATATGCAGCTACAATACGATGAGGATTTTTTTTCAATTCTTTTAAAAGTGTAATACCTCTTTGTGCGCGTTTGGCATCTTGTAATATATCTTTAGCAATACGTTTTATTGCTCCTCTTTGGGTAGCCATAATTATTGAATTATTCTGATCAACAGTATCAGTCATAATAACATAATCTTCATCTTTTAAATTGATAGATTTCACACCAGCCGCTCTTAATCCTGTATCTGAAAGTTCTTCTGTAGAATACGTTAATGACATGCCTTTATGTGTAATAACAGTAATCATTTGTTCTTGAGTTATGCGAAGTACATTTACCACTTCGTCTTCATTTTTTAATTTTGTTGCAATGAGTGGCTTATTAAATCGCGTGGTTTTAAATAATGATTGATTACTCTTTTTAATCATGCCATTACGAGTTGCAATAATATAAAATGCTTTACCATCAAATGTTTTTTCGTTAAATACATCTATAATTCTCTCATTTTCTTCTAAAGGCACAATTTGCGATACATGCTGACCTAACTCTTTCCATCGCACATCTGCAATTTTATGAATTGGAATAAAGAGATATCTTCCTTTATTTGTAAATACTAAAGCTGTATCTTGAGTATTTACAGTTTGGTATTTGAGTAGACTATCTCCCTCTTTTAAACCTACTTCTGTCACACCACTTGCATTAAAGCTACGTGTAGACGTACGTTTTATATATCCATGTCTAGTCACACTTAAAACCACTTCTTCACTTGGTACAATAACTTCTTTATCAATTTTAATTTCTGATATTTCCGCTTCAATTGAAGATAAACGTGATGTTTTAAAACGTTTTCGAATCTCTGTAAGTTCTTTTTTAATAACATTTAATAATGCGTCATGGTTATCAAGAATATTTCGGTACGCTTCTATTAATTTTTGTAATTCTTCATGTTCTTCTTCAAGTGCAACAATATCAGTATTAGTTAAACGATATAATTGAAGCATCACAATGGCTTCTGCTTGTGCTTCAGTAAAGTCAAATTCTTTTACTAAATTATCTTTTGCATCTTTTTTATTTTTAGAATGACGAATCAGCGCAATCACTTCATCTAATATAGATAAAGCTTTCATAAGACCTTCTACAATATGCATGCGCTTTTCAGCATGATTTAAGTCGTATTTTGTACGATTAGCTACAACTTCAATTTGATGATTTAAATAGCTGTCAATAATTTCACGTAGACCCATTAATTTTGGACGTCCATCACTAATAGCGACCATATTGAAATTATAAGTAATTTGTAAATCAGAATTTTTATATAAATAGTTTTTAATAGACTCTGAATTAACATCTTTTTTTAATTCAATAGCAATTCTTAAACCTGTACGATCTGTTTCATCACGTACTTCAATAATACCATCTACTTTTTTATCAGCACGAAGCTCATCAATACGTTTCACAAGCGAACTTTTATTCACTTCATAAGGAATTTCTGTCACAATTAATTGTTTACGTCCATTTCTTAACGCTTCTTCATCTACTTTTGAACGAACAACAATTTTTCCTTTTCCTGTTTCATAGGCTTTCTTAATACCATCAATACCTTGAATAATACCGCCTGTCGGAAAATCAGGACCTTTGATATATTTCATTAATTGATTTACTGAAATATTAGGATTATCAATATATTTTAATGTTGCTTGAATTACTTCACCTAAATTATGTGGAGGAATATCAGTAGCATATCCTGCCGAAATACCAGTCGAACCGTTTACTAGTAGATTTGGAAATCTTGCCGGTAACACCATAGGTTCAAGTGTTGTGTCATCATAGTTTGGTATAAAGGACACTGTTTCCTTATTAATGTCACGAACCAACTCCTCAGAAAGTTGACTTAACTTCGCTTCTGTATAACGCATCGCAGCAGGTGGATCATTATCAATACTACCATTATTACCGTGCATTTCGATTAATACATGACGCAACTTCCAATCTTGGCTTAAACGTACCATTGCATCATAAACTGAAGAATCACCATGTGGATGATATTGACCAATAACATCCCCAACTGTTTTCGCACTTTTACGGAAATTTTTATCATACGTATTGCCACTACTATACATAGCAAATAAAATTCTACGTTGTACAGGTTTTAAACCATCACGCACATCCGGTAACGCACGTTCTTGAATAATATATTTACTATATCTTCCAAAGCGATCACCAATAACATCTTCAAGTGATAGGTCTTGAATTATCTCACTCAATTGACTTCCTCCTCATCATATTCTTCAGTATCAAGTATTTGAACTTCTGTATTATCTAAAATACTTTGATCTTCTTGCATGCCAAATTCAACATGATTTTCAATCCATTCACGTCTTGGTGCAACTTTATCTCCCATTAATGTTGTTACACGTTTAGAAGAACGTACTTCATCATCGATTTGGACTCTAATCAACGTTCTTGTCTCAGGATTCATTGTAGTTTCCCACAATTGCTCAGGATTCATTTCACCTAAACCTTTATAGCGCTGTAAAATAAAGCCTTTACCTAATTGTTTTTGAAGTTTGTCCAATTCATCATCTGTCCAAGCATATTCTACTTTTTTAGATTTCCCTTTACCTTTTTCTAATTTGTATAACGGAGGTAATGCAATAAAAACACGACCTGCTTGAACAAGAGGTCTCATATATTTGAAGAAAAATGTTAATAATAACACTTGAATATGGGCGCCATCTGTATCAGCATCAGTCATAATAATAACTCTATTATAATTACTATCTTCTAATTTAAAATCATTACCAACACCAGCACCAATTGTATGAATAATTGTATTAATTTCTTCATTTTTGAAAATATCTTCAAGTTTTGCTTTTTCAGTATTAATCACTTTACCTCGTAAAGGTAAAATAGCCTGGAATTTTCTATCTCTTCCAAGTTTAGCTGATCCCCCTGCTGAATCACCTTCGACAAGATATAATTCATTTTTCTCAGTATTCTTACTTTGAGCAGGCGTTAACTTTCCTGATAATAATGTATCTTTACGTTTGTTTTTCTTACCAGAACGTGCATCCTCCCGTGCCTTACGAGCCGCTTCTCTTGCCTGTTGCGCTTTAATAGCTTTCTTCACAAGTGATTTAGATAATTGTCCTTTTTCCTCTAAATAATAAGGTAATTTTTCAGAAACAACAGAATCTACTGCACTACGCGCTTCTGATGTACCAAGCTTAGATTTAGTTTGTCCCTCAAATTGCAGTAATTCTTCTGGAATACGTACAGAAATCACTGCTGTTAATCCTTCTCTAATATCATTACCATCTAAGTTTTTATCTTTATCTTTAAGTTCATTGATACGGCGTGCATAGTCATTAAATACGCGTGTCATTGCTGTTTTAAATCCTACTTCATGAGTTCCGCCGTCTTTTGTACGTACATTATTAACAAAACTTAATATACTTTCAGAATATTGATCATTATATTGAAAAGCAACATCTACTTCGATTCCATTTGCAGCACCTGTAAACGTCGTAACATCATGCAATACTTCTTTACCTTCATTGATATAACTTACAAATTCTTTAATACCTTCTTCGTAATGATAAACATCTTCACGTTCTTTTCCATCACGTAGATCTTTCAATGTAATTTTTAAGTTTTTTAATAAGAATGCAGATTCTTGTAAGCGCTCACTTAATATATCAAAATTAAATGCCGTTGTTGCTTTAAAAATACTTGAATCTGGTTTAAATGTGACTTTTGTACCTGTTTTCTTAGTTTTTCCCGCTTTCACTAAACCAGAAGTTGGAATACCACCATCCTTAAAAGATTGCTTATAAATTTGTCCATCTCGATGAATTTCAACTTCTAACCATTCACTTAAAGCATTAACTACGGAAGCACCAACACCATGAAGTCCTCCAGAAGTTTTATATCCACCTTGTCCAAATTTACCTCCAGCATGTAATACAGTAAAAATAACTTCTACAGTAGGTTTACCAGACGCATGCATACCAGTTGGCATACCTCTCCCATTATCTTCCACTGAAATACTATTATCTTTATTGATTGTTACATCAATTTCATTACCATAACCATTTAAAACTTCATCGACGGAGTTATCGACAATTTCATATACTAAATGGTGTAATCCACGTTTATCAGTCGACCCAATATACATCCCAGGACGTTTTCTAACTGCCTCAAGTCCTTCTAATACTTGAATCGAATCATCTGAATAATGATTTGTCATTTTTGTTGCCAATGCGTTCGCCTCCTACAAACGTACGTTCGTTTTTTTAACTTTACAATAGTTATTCTTATATAAAACGCATTAAAATGCAAGTATGAGTTCTATAAGATAAACATTTAACTTAATATATAAGACGTTTTTTCAATTTTTAATCGTTGTCAGGAATACTTTGTGATAAAATATACCTACATTATATAAGGGATGTGTAAACAAATTATGATGATAGTTCTCATGTTGATTTTAAGCTATCTCATTGGAGCTATTCCAAATGGTTATGTTATAGGAAAAGTTTTTTTTAAAAAAGATATTAGAGAATTTGGAAGCGGTAATACTGGTGCCACAAATAGTTTTAGAGTTTTAGGAAAACCAGCTGGATTTATCGTTACTTTTTTAGATATATTTAAAGGATTCATTACTGTATTTTTCCCATTATGGTTTTCAGTGCATGCGCAGGGACCAATTAGTACATTCTTCACACATGGATTAATTGTCGGTATTTTTGCAATAATCGGTCACGTTTATCCTATTTATCTTAAATTTAAAGGGGGTAAGGCTGTAGCCACAAGTGCCGGAGTTGTATTAGGAGTTAATCCAATCTTACTTTTAATTTTAGCGGTCATATTCTTTGGAATTTTATATTTAACAAAGTATGTGTCATTATCTAGTATTATTGCGGCAATCAGCTGTGTGATAGGTTCATTAATTATTCATGATTACATATTATTTGGAATGAGTGCTTTTGTATCAATCATTTTAATTTTTAGACACCGTTCTAATATTGTTAGAATTTTTAAAGGTGAAGAACCAAAAATCAAATGGATGTAAAATGGATGATCTTGCACCAAATGTGAAGATTCAGTTTAGTTCTATTAATTAAATATGATAAGCGGTTCATGTTTAATAGTGAGAACAATATGTTTTAATTCAAACAATTTTTGCATTATAAATATAATAATAATTAATATAAAGGATGGTTCTTACAATGAAAATCAAATTGACTAATGAAGCAGTTGAATGGTTTAAAAATGAATTAGATTTACCTGAAAAGAATAAAGTCTTACAATTTTATGTGAGGTATGGTGGAGAATTTCAACTTAAACAAGGTTTTAGCCCAGCATTTCGTGTGGAACCGAGCAATGATGTTGAGATAGGTTATCACGAAAATTATAATGATTTAATTGTTGTAGTTTCAGAAGATGACTTATGGTATTTTGAAGATCATGAAGTTCTAGTTGAAAAAGTAGACCATGAAGACGAAATTGTTTATTCTACAACTAATTAAAAAAAGACCATAAATATCTAATATTTACAGATATTTATGGTCTTATATTTATATATTCAAATCGCTACGTTGTGTGACTTCTAATTCCTTACCTTCGTTATTCAATGCTTCGACTTCACTATATACTTGATGCCATTCTGGAAAATAACGATCTAAACGAATTGGTCTGAAATCACTTGCTTTAATACATAATAGCTGAGTGGAACCTGTGGTAGCTAATTCCCCTTTTTCATTATATACTTCATAACAGTACGTTGAACGCAATCTTGAATAATGTTCTACCCATGTTTTCACTTTAACTTTTTCAGGATAAAAAATGGATTTCTTATATTGAACTTGTAAATCCACGACGGGTGAGATGATACCTTCTTTTTCCATATCTGCATAACTAAAACCTAATTTACGAATATAATCAGTACGAGCAACTTCAAACCATGTAGCATAATTCCCATGATAAATTACTCCCATTTTATCTGTTTCTTGGTATCTCGCTTCAATTTCAGTCATACTATAAATCATATTTATGTACCTCTTTCCAATTAAGTTCACTTTCAATATTAACATAAAAAGGATGATTGCTATAGAATTCCCATTTACTACTTTTATTACTGAAATAGCTCAATGACACGAATGAAGAAAAAATCCTTAGATGAGATTGCCATCTAAGGATTCAAAATACATTCAAATTTTTAAATACTTTTTCGAATAATTGTATTATTGAGCAAGTTTATTTCTTAATACCATTTGTAGAATGCCACCGTGACGATAATAGTCGATTTCAACTTGTGAATCAAAACGAACAATGACATCAAAATCAACCACTTCTCCATTTTCTTTTTTTGCATGAACTTTAATAATATCATGTGGTTGTACATCTTCGTTAATATCTACAGAGATTTCTTCTCTACCATTTAGACCAAGTGAATCAGCTGATTCTCCATCTTTAAATTGTAATGGTAATACACCCATCATAACTAAGTTAGAACGATGAATACGTTCATAACTTTGTGCTATTACAGTTTTAACGCCTAATAAATTAGTACCTTTAGCAGCCCAGTCACGTGAAGATCCCATACCATAATCGTTGCCTGCTAATACTGCTAAGCCAGTGCCATCTTCTTTATATTTCATTGCAGCATCATAAATTGGCATAATTTCATCAGTTGGCCAATATGTTGTAAAGCCGCCTTCTGTACCTGGTGCTAATTGGTTTTTAATTCTAATATTCGCAAATGTACCACGCACCATAACTTCATGGTTACCACGACGAGAACCATATGAGTTAAAATCACGAATAGCTACGTCATGATTTAATAAGTATTTACCTGCTGGTGTATCTTTACCAATAGCACCTGCTGGAGAAATGTGGTCAGTTGTAACTGAGTCACCAAATTTACCCATTACACGTAAATCTTTTAATGGTTCAATGGTACCTGGTTCTTTTGATAAACCTTGGAAGAATGTTGGATTTTGAATATATGTTGAATTAGGATCGAAGTTATATAATGGAGAGTCAGTAACATCAATTTCATTCCACATTTCATTGTTGTTATATACATTTTCATATTCTTCTTTAAATAATTCAGGTGTGACAACACTATCTACTGTATCAGCGACTTCTTTAATTGAAGGCCAAATATCATTTAAGTATACATCTTGACCATCTTCACCTTTACCAAGTGGTTCATTTTGTAAATCAATATCAACTGTACCAGCTAAAGCATACGCAACGACTAATTGAGGTGAAGCAAGATAGTTCGCTTTAACTAATGGATGGATTCGACCTTCAAAGTTACGGTTACCAGATAATACAGAAGTAACTAGTAAATCTTCTTTAGCAATAGCTTTTTCAATTTCTGGCAATAGCGGTCCAGAGTTACCAATACAAGTTGTACATCCATAACCTACTAGATTAAATCCTAAATCATCAAGATATTTTTGTAATCCAGAATCACGTAAATAACCTGTCACTACTTTTGAACCTGGTGCTAATGATGTTTTAACATATTCAGGCACTTTTAATCCCTTTTCAACTGCTTTTTTCGCAACTAAACCAGCACCTAACATAACGTAAGGATTCGATGTGTTTGTACATGAAGTGATCGCTGCAATAGCAATATCTCCTGTTTTCATAGTTGTTTCAGAACCATCCTTAAATTGAATATGAGCTGATTTATCAAATTCTCTTTGATCCAAACCATGACCTTGATTTCCAGCAGGAGCAGTTACAGATTTTTCGAATTCTTTTTTCATATCACTTAAGAAAATTAAATCTTGAGGACGTTTAGGACCAGATAATGAAGCTTCAACTGTCGATAAATCTAAATGAATTACATCTGTATATTGTGGATCTTCTTTATCTGATGTAAAGAACATATTGTTTTGTTGTAAATAAGCTTTGACTAACTCAACGTGCTCTTCAGAACGGCCAGTTAATTTCATATATTTAAGTGACTCTTCATCAACTGGGAAGAAACCACAAGTTGCACCATATTCAGGAGCCATGTTAGCAATAGTCGCTCGATCAGCTAATGGTAAATCGGTAACACCAGGACCGAAGAATTCTACAAATTTACCAACTACACCCTTTTTACGTAGCTCTTGAGTTACTCGTAATGCTAAGTCAGTGGCAGTTGATCCTTGAGGTAATGAATTAGTTAAGCGTACCCCAATCACTTCAGGAATTGGGAAATATGATGGTTGACCAAGCATACCTGCTTCAGCTTCAATACCACCGACACCCCAGCCTAATACACCAATACCATTTATCATAGTAGTATGTGAATCTGTACCAACAAGCGTATCTGGGAAAGCAGTTTGTTCACCGTCCACGTCTCTTACATGAACTACCTTAGCTAAATATTCTAAGTTAACTTGGTGTACGATGCCTGTTGCAGGCGGTACAGCATTATAATTATTAAATGCTTTTGTAGCCCAGTTTAAAAATTGATAACGTTCATAGTTCCTTTCAAATTCTAATTTCATATTGCGTTCTAACGCATGTGGGTTTGCATAGCTATCTACTTGTACAGAGTGATCGATGACTAAATCAACCGGTACTTCTGGATTGATTTTATTAATATCTCCACCTACATCATTCATAGCTTTACGTAATGAAGCTAAGTCAACAACCGCAGGTACCCCTGTAAAATCTTGCAAGATTACACGAGAAGGTTTGAAAGGTACTTCTCCTTTATTACCTTCTTTACCAAAATGGGCTAATGCTTTAATATGATCATCTGTAATAACAAAGTCATCTTCTTGTCTTAATACTGATTCTAGTAGAACACGAATAGAATAAGGTAACTTACTAATTTTAGTTAACCCTTGTTCTTCAAGACTTTTTAAATCATAATATGTATATGATTTACCTCGAACTTCAAATGATTTTTTTGATTGTTCTTTAATGTTAGAAGCCATTTGATTATCCCCCTTGAATATTAAACATTCATAATTATATTCCTTTAATTAAATTGTATAATTATATGTTTTTTAAAACAACTATATATCACTAGAATTTGAGTGATTTGAATTTTGGTTTTATAATCAGTTAATATAAGAATTACTTATCATAGTACATTTAAACTATAAGTATTTTTTATTAAATGAGAATTTTTTTCAATACGCTAAATTAAATAAAAGGAAAGTAGAATAGAAATTTATTTTGAATTTTTGGCTCCAATATCAACCTATATTGGATATGGATTTTTTTGAAAGTCTTTATATTTCGATCTAACCATATTAAAAAACGCCTAAGACAAACGAGTTGTCTTAGGCGTTTTTTATTAATTATTGTTCTGCTTTCTCTGCATTACGTCGATTTTGACGTTTTTCTAATATATCAGATTCATAGTCTTTTTGTTGATATTCAATATATTCTTTTAGTCTATGTTTATTAGGCTGTAATGTTAATCCTAAGAATTTACGTTCTTGGTTAGCATCTTTATAGAAACTAATCATCATTAGTATAACCACAAAGGAGAATGGTAATGCACTAATAATTGCAGCACTTTGTAGTGCGCCTAATGCTTCTGCGCCATCTCCACCACCTGCTAAGAGTAAGATGAAGGCAATAAGAGATTGTGCAATACCCCATGTTACTTTTACCATGTTAGATGGTTCTAATGAGCCATATGTTGTTTGCATACCTAATACAAATGTTGCTGAATCGGCTGATGTAATAAAGAATGAACCGATTAATATAAGTGCAACAAGTGATAAAATCATTCCTAAAGGTAAATGATTAAATACGCCAAAGAGTTGCGTTTCTGCTGACATCTTGAATAGCTCAGAATGTTTTTTACCCATTTCAATACCTAATACGCCAAACACACTGAACCATAAGAAACTTACTAGAGCCGGAACAAGTAATACACCTGAAATAAATTCACGAATTGAACGTCCTTTAGACACACGTGCAATAAATACACCTACGAATGGGCTCCAGCTTAACCACCAGCCCCAATAATATAGTGTCCAAGAAGACATCCATTCTCTTTTTTGAGAATTTAATGCTGCTGTATCAAAACTGTTGAATAAGAATGTATTGAACAAACTACCAATTGAACTTGTAAACATGTTCAAAATTAATACAGTCGGTCCAACAATTAAAGCAACAATCATTAATATTGTACCTAAACCAATATTAACATTACTTAAATATTGAATTCCTTTACTTAGACCAGACCAAGCACTAATAATAAATAAAATTGTAACAACAACAATAATAAGTGATTGAACCCATACATTATTTGGGACACCAAATAAGTAATTTAAACCACCGTTAATTTGTAATGCACCCATACCTAATGATACAGCTACCCCTACTACTGTAGCGAATACTGAAAGTACATCAATAATCGTACCAATAGGTCCTTCTACTTTATCTCCAAGCAATGGGCGTAATGTTCTAGAAACAAGTCCTGGTTCATCTTTTCTAAATTGAGCGTATGCTAAGGCAAGAGCTACGACACCATAAACTGCCCAAGCATGAAATCCCCAGTGGAAGAAAGTAGAACGAAGTGATTCAGTAAAGGCTTCTGTCGTTTTTGGACTAGCAGTTGGTGGTGCTGCGAAGTGTGACATAGGTTCTGCTGCACCATAGAATACTAAACCAATACCCATACCTGCACTAAATAGCATGGCAAACCATGAAATCGTATTAAACTCTGGTTTATCATCAGGTTTGCCAAGTTTTAATTTCCCAATTGGACTGAAAATTAAAAAGACACAGAAGAAAACAATAATAGTTGTAAGTATTAAATAATACCAACCAAGTTTATCAGTAATCCATCCACTTATTGAACTAGTAATTGAATCGAATTGTTCCGGTACAATTGCCCCAATTAGTACAATAATCGCTACGATAATCGCACTATAAATAAATACCGGCGAAAATTTCTTTCCTTTCTTACTTGATTCAGAAGAAGAATTCATAACTAATATAACTCCCTTCATCTTAATATTAAATTTTTCAAAATGAAAAATACACAATTAATTATAAAAATAATTAATTAATTTTTCGGTAAACTACTTTAATATAATAACAAACATTTTAATCTTAATCAAATTTCATTAATTTTAATATTTACTAATTTATTTATGTTTTGTATGATATATTATATAAAAATCAAATAAATAGGAGATTACTATGCTAAAAGAATTTAAAGAGTTTGCATTTAAAGGAAATGTTTTAGATTTAGCAATTGCTGTAGTTATAGGAGCAGCATTTAATAAAATTGTATCATCCTTAGTAACTTATATTATCATGCCATTGATTGGTAAACTGTTCGGTTCGGTCGATTTTGCTAAAGATTGGCAACTTTGGGGCATTAAGTATGGTCTTTTCATTCAGTCAATTATTGATTTTATTATTGTTGCTTTTGCATTATTTATCTTTGTTAAGATTGCCAATACAATTATAAGAAAAGAAGAACTAGAAGAAGAAATTGATACGAATACGGTATTACTTACAGAAATTCGAGATCTTTTAAAAACAAATAAATAAATCAAAAAACATTGGAATATTAATATTCCAATGTTTTTTGTTACTTCCATTTAAATTTTGTGTAACTTTGATACTGATTTGTATTTACTTCAAGTATTAATGGGATTCGTTGTTTTAACTCACTCACATGAGAGATAATTCCTACCATCCGTCCAGATGTTTTTAAATTTAATAATGTATCAAGAGATGTTTCTAAAGTTTCTTGATCAAGTGTGCCAAATCCTTCATCGATAAACATTGATTCTAACGTTATCCCTCCAGATTCTTGTTGTACGACTTCACTTAATCCCAATGCTAGAGCCAGTGATCCTTGAAACGTTTCTCCTCCTGATAATGAACTAATATGTCTTGACTTATTAGAATATAAATCAAATACATCGATTTCTAATCCACTATATCCTTGTGATATTGATTCTCTTCGTTTAAGTTGATATCTTCGCCCGCTCATTATATCTAATCTAATATTTGCTTGATGTATAATTCTTTCTAAATAATAGATTAATACATAGTTTTCAAGCGATAATTTTTGATGATTCTTTCCTGATAAAACCTCAGATAAATTAAAAATTTGTTGCTGCTCTTTTAACTCTTCATCTAAATAGTGAATATGTTTTTCAATTTTTGCAAATTTTTCATCATTTTTCTTAATTTTATATTGTATTGATACAACATCATTAACATACTGATTATATTTTTCTTCGATATGTTCTTTTTGCATTTCAAGATTAGATATATCTTCAAGTTCTTTTTCACTTGTAAGACGTGTTAATCGTTCTATTTCAACGTTATATTTATATTGTTCCTTATCGAAGTGATTAATTCTTTTTTCAATATGCTCTATATCTTGAAGTTCATGTTTTAATTTTTTTATTTCATCTTCATTTTCTAAACCTAATCGTTTCATTTCTTTTCGGATAGTTGTTGTAAAATAATCTAATTCGTTTTGTAGTTCTTTACTCGTAGTCAAATAATTATCAACACTATTTTTTTCTAAAGCTAGCGCATTTTGATATGATTGCATATTTTTATTAGTATCATCAACATGTTGATGATACTCATCAATCTCTTTTCGAAGACTTAAGTAATAATTTTTAAAAGTTTCAATACTTGAATATCCTGTGCTTATTTCAAAATCTTGAATTAAAGTTTGATTCTGACGTTTTTGAGAAGCTAATTTCTCTAATTTAAGTTCCTGCTGATGCTTCTCTTGCTGTAACGCATGAAATTGTTGTTGTAATTTATCTAACTCTTCTAATTGTTGTTGTAATTGTATTTTTTCAGACTTTGCACATTGTAACTTTTCTTTGATTTGGTCTAAATTAATCGATTCATACTCTATCTCTCCTAAATCTGATATGTTTTGAGAGAGTAATTCACACGTCGTTTCGCTTTTACTTAAATGCTGTTTTTTTTCATTAATTTCATCAGAAAGTTTATCAAGTAATTGATGATTTTGATTAATAGTTTCAAAATCAATATGCTGATTTAAAGATTCAACTTCATTTCCACATATTGGACATGTATCGCCAATACGTAACGCTGACTGTATTTCAATAATAAAGGTTTGTTTATCATTTAAATCAATATTACGTTTATCAATGCTTTCTAACTGTTGATTGAGTGTTTCAATATCATTTTTTAAATTTTGTATCTTTTTTGAATGTTGATGATATTGTTGTTTTAGAGAAACTTGCTTTTCATACTTATCTTTTAAACTTTGTTGTTCATCTAATTGTTTTTGTAATTGATATATTTGTTCAGTCAACTCATCAATAGCTTTATTATCCATTTTATAGCTATCAATAGATTGACTCATTTTATGTTCTTTATTAATTAACTGCTCTTGCTCTTCCATCATTTCATTATAATTATGAATAATATGTTCTTGCTCTTCAAATGCTTGTTGATATTTATCCAATTGATGATAAAAAGGCTTCGATTGTTCTAAATTCTCACTTTTTAAGTGGTATGAGTCACTCATCTTGTTTAATTGTTTATGTTCTTTTTCAAGTATGTTTATTTTATTATTTATTTGCGATATTTTATTTTCAGTCTCTATTATTTTGGTTTTTATTATTTGATACTTCTCTTCTTTCAAACGTTGTTGATTATATAAATTAAATAGCATGCCAGTATCTTTTAATCGATTTAATTTTACTTTTAATGCTTGTATGTCTTCAATCTGTTCATCTAATTGATGTTTTAATTGGTGGTATTCTTCTAATTCAATCAGTTGTTGTTCTAAATTTTTATTTAAATCAATGCGTTTTATTATAGAATGTAATTGTTTTTTTTGCTCATTTTTTATATGTAGTCTTTGTTCTTCGAGTTGATGACCTATCGTTTTGAAGTTGGGAATAGCCTGCAATAATTCTTGAGTTTTTATATGATGGATTTGTTTCAATTGAATTAATTGCTCATCATCAAATGCGTCAATATCTTCCCATAGTAATTTAATTTGATCGTATCTTTTTTCAATTTGTTTTTTCTCTTCTTTCATTTCATTTTTGAGCAAATTTTGAATTTCCTCAAAACGTATACTATTAAATAAAGTTCTTAATATCCCCTGTTTATCTGTACTATTGGATACTAAAAATTTTTTAAATTCACCTTGTGGAAGAATAAATAACTGTCTAAATTGTTCAGCATTAACGCCTAGTAATGACTTAATATATTGATTTCCAGCACTGATTTTACTTTCTCTTAATTCATATGTTTCACTTTTAGAATCATATTCATACACATCTAGTTTTCCTGGTGTTTGACTAGTGTTTCCCTCTTTAGTAAAAGCACCTTGACGAATAATTTTGAAATATTTTTCATTAAGTTGAAATTCATATTCAACCCACATAGGAGATTTTGCCTCTGCAAAATGACTTCTTAATCCCGCTTCACTTCTGCCTTCTGTAGAAGCTTTTCCAAATAACGAAAATACAATTGCATCAAATATCATGGTTTTTCCCGAACCAGTTTTACCACTAATTAAAAAAAGCTGATCATTTTTAATTTGAGTAAAATCTATCTTTTCATGTAAGAATGGGCCAAAATTATTTAACGTTAATTTTATTGGTTTCATTTTAGACCTCCTTATTCGATACCAAAGTGATTAAATTATTTATTTTTTCTTCCTGATACTTGGTCATCTCATTATCTGTAATCATCTTATAAAATTGCTTAATAATAGTTTGGTCGTCTTGTTGTTGTATTTGTGTCTGATGTAAAGGCCCCTCATTTTCAAAAGTAATATTGCTAAGCGCAAGAGTATTGGGGAATAGTTGTTTTAAATGAATCATTGGATCACTAATATGCGACATATTTTTAAGTTTGAAATGTATATAATTATCTTTATTTTTAGGTTGAATATGTCCTTGAATCACTTCATCATACTCGCCCTCAACCACTTCAAGCTCTCTTAAAGGTTTAAGTTGCACAAATGATGTTGATAGTTCATTTTTATCTTGAACCACTAAACGTTTATATCCCTTAGGCTGGTTTATTTCTGAAAATGAATATTGTAACAGTGAACCAGAATAATCAATAATGTCATCTTTAATACTAAATGGATGATGTAAATGTCCTAATAACACTTTATCAAATACGTTAAAACATGATTTAGTAACACTTTCAACAGTCCCAATTGTTAAAGGTCTTTCTGAATCCGATGTTTTTCCTCCATTTATCGTTAAGTGACCAATTAAAATATTTATTTTCTCTTTATTCAAATTTTCTACTATATAATTAATACATTTTTCTGTTGCTTGTTGATAAGTTTGAATAGAAGCATCTTTAAAAAATTCTTTTACTTCACTAATAGTAGCAAATGGAAGTACATAGAAATGTACATCATTAAATTCGATAGGTTGATTCATATGTTTTAATTTTGTACGAATAAAGAGTTTGGAATGTTCAAACCATGAAGCTCCATAATTCAATCGTTCTTTACCATCGTGATTACCATTAGAAATAATCATAGGGATATTCATATCTATATTAATAGTATGAATAGCATTTTCAAAAAGATGAATAGTTTCTTTACTTGGATAAGTTGTATCATAAATATCCCCAGCAATCACAACTACATCAGGTTTCTCATCTTTTAAACATTGGATAAATTGTTCTAAAATAAATGATTGGTCTTCAAGAAATTGTTTTCCGTTAAGTATCTTTCCTAAATGCCAATCTCCAGTATGTATAATTTTCATAACATTCCCCTTACTTTTTAAAGCATTATACTTTAATTTTAAAAAAGAGCGAGATTGAATTCTCAATGAACTCACATACTCGCTCTAAACTTCAATTCAATTTAATATCAAAAAATAATATTTTATTTAATTTTAGATAAGCTAATAATATTAATCTCTATTATGAGACTAAAGATTTTTTAACATTTTTATATTTATATAACATAGCTAAACGCCAAGGAACAATCATACTAAATGCCAATAAAAAGAACATGCCTCCGATTTCTCCTGGATCAATAGAGCTACTAATAAATATTTTTATGATTGTTCTAATAATTAAAAGTGAAATTAAAATGATTGGAAACGCTTTTGATCGTTTCATATATACCTCAGCGCCTTGAACTTCAAAATGACTTGTCCAGATAAGTACAGATGAAAATATCACACCTAAAATGATAGATTCTAAAATTTCAGCCCCAGTTAATCTAAAATATGGAATAACATACATCAAAGCCCCTGTCGACATAAAGATAGGAGGTAAAATAATTTTCTTTTCATTTACAGGGAACTTTTGTGCTTTCATACGAATAACTATGACAACAATCCCCATAAACAATGCAAATACTATGGAAAAAACTAAATATGCCAAATTTACACCTTCTTATATTCACATAACTAAAAGTTTAATACTATTATACTTCTTAAATACTTCAACTAAAAATGTTTTACAACAAAAACAAAGGATTGTAAACCCTTATGGCATACAATCCTTTAATAACTATTATTTTTTTGAACTCTTCATGTTTTGATCCATGTTTTTGTTCATCATCGTCATCATTTGATTGATTTTCTTTTGAGACGGTTTTTGTCCCATTTGCATCATCATCATACGTAACATTTCTTCATTGATAGGTGGGTTTTTTTTCAAATAGTCCATCATATATTTTCTTGCTAAGAAGAAACCACCAACTAGTCCGATGATAAGTGCTACAATGATTAATAAAATTGCTAACCAAGTTGCCATTGTTTCACCCACTTTCTATATCCTACTGAATTTTACTAAATAACTACCTTGATTTCAAGAGTTAGTTTTAGAATAACACCTCTTCGCTTTTATATTAACAAACTGTTTAACACGAATACTAATATTTATAAATAACTTCATATAAAGTGCTATGCACAAAATAAAAAAGAGCAGGAAAGAACTCATTTTGAATTCATTCCCCGCTCTCTCTATGTTGACTAAATCATAATATTAAAAAGTGCGAATTTGATTTAAAATATTTTCTTTAGTAAAGCCATATTTTTCGACAACTAAGTCTCCTGGTGCACTTGCACCAAAACCATCGATTCCAATTACTTTACCTTCAGTGCCTACATATTTATGCCAACCGAGTGGTGAAGCCATTTCAATTGCAACACGTTTAGTTAATTCTTTTGGAATAACTGATTCTTTATACTCGTCTGTTTGTTGCTCAAAAGCGAACCAGTTTGGCATAGAAACGACTCTTACACCTTTACCTTGTTTATCTAAATCTTTAGCTGCTTCAATAGCTAAGCTTACTTCTGAGCCAGTTGCTAGTAATAGATATTCAGGTTTAGTTTCAGTTTCAAATACAACATATGCACCTTTTCGTACGCCTTCTTCAACCGTTTCTTCATCTACATCTAAATAAGGAAGATTTTGACGAGTTAAAACTAGAGATGTTGGTGTTTGTTTAGATTCTAATGCAACTTCCCATGCTACTCTTGTTTCATTACCGTCTGCTGGACGAATGACGTTCATATTTGGAATAGCTCTTAAACCTGCTAACTGTTCAATCGGTTCGTGTGTTGGACCATCTTCACCTACAGCAATTGAATCATGTGTAAAGATAAATGTTGCATTCAATCCCATAATTGCAGATAAGCGTAATGCTGGTTTTAAGTAATCACTAAATACGAAGAATGTAGCACCATAAGGATGTAAACCTCCATGTGCTGCCATACCGTTTACTGCAGCACCCATAGCAAATTCTCTTACACCAAACCAAACATTTTTACCTTCTGGAGTATTAGGATTGTAATCTGTAGCTTCTTTAACATTTGATTTATTAGATCCTGCTAAATCTGCAGAACCACCAAAGAATGAAGGAACAGATTTACTAATTGCTTGAATGATTTCTCCAGAATCTGCACGAGTAGCTGCATTATGATCACTACTGAATTTTGGTAATTCATCTTTATAATTTTCAGGTAATTTACCACTGATTGCCAATTTAAATTCTTCAGCTAACTCTGGATATTTTTCTGTATATGTTTCTAATTTTTCTTTCCACTCATCTTCATGCTCATTTGCACGTTTTAGCATTGTTGTTTGGAAGATTTCATATACTTCTTCTGGAACATTGAAACGTTTTTCTGGATCTAATCCATATGCTTCAAATGTAAGTTTTCTTTCATCAGTACCAAGTGGCGCTCCGTGAACACCATTTGTACCGCTAACGTTTGGCGCGCCGTAACCAATAATTGTTTTAACTTCAATTAACGTAGGACCATTTTGCTGTTTAGCTTTAGTAATCGCATTATCAATTTCTTCTAAATTGTTGCCATCTTTTACTAAAATATGGTTCCATCCATAACTTTCAAAACGTTGTTTTATATCTTCTGAGAAAGATTTGTTAAGTTCACCATCAAGTGAAATATCATTTGAATCGTATAATACAATAAGTTTATCTAATTGATTATGACCAGCAAATGAAGCTGCTTCATGAGAAATACCTTCCATTAAATCTCCATCTGAAGCCAACACGTAAGTATAATGATCTACAACGTTAATATCATCTTTATTAAATTTACCACCTAAATGCGCTTCAGCTAAAGCCATTCCCACAGACATAGCAAATCCTTGTCCTAATGGACCTGTTGTAACTTCAACACCATCTGTATGACGAAACTCAGGATGTCCAGGTGTTTTAGAACCCCATTGTCTGAACTGCTTTAATTCTTCTAATTCTAAGCTTCCAGAGACATGTAATAAACTATATAGTAAAGCAGAACCATGACCTGCAGATAATATAAATCTATCTCTGTTAAAGTAGTCTTTAGATTGTGGATTAAAGTTTAAGTGGCGAGTCCAAAGCGTGTAGGCCATTGGTGCAGCTCCCATAGGCAGACCAGGATGACCAGAATTTGCTTCTTCAATTGCATCAATACTTAATGCACGTATAGTATCAATAGCTAATTGGTCTTTTTCATTAAACATCTTACATACTTCCCTTCTAGAATTAATCATCTTTTTTATATTATAACTTAAAAATATAGTAAATGATAAGATTATAATGTTAATGATTAAAATGTTATTAACTATTGATCATTCTTTTTACTTTCTTGAATTTTTTTAAGTTTTTCCGGCGTTACATCGTTACCTTCTGGATCAATGACTTTGGTACTTTCAATTTGTTGTTTAAATCCTTCTCTAAAAGAATCTAAATATTGTTTACGCAACTTAGATTGCTCTTTTGCTTCAGCTTCTGTTAAACCTTGCTCTTTTTTCTTTTTTGCTAATTCATTAATTCTATCTATATTTAAATTATTATTTGACATGTCATCACACTTCCTATTCTTTTCTTTAATACATATAAAATACTTAATTAATATAACAAAAAGAGACATAGATAAAAAATCTAAGCATCATAAACTCTTTCTAAAATAAAGAGTCCGGGACATAAAGTATCTAGATAAG
>NZ_KV827230.1:0-1448 GCF_001836075.1 Staphylococcus sp. HMSC035D11 | reverse complement strand
TACTCAATGAAAAGAATAAGTTAGAAAGTAGAGAAGAAAAACGTAAAGCAATTTATCAATCAGCGAAGGATGTATATCTAACTGAAATCGAAAAAAATAACCTAATTGTTCAACACATGTACCCTAAATCTCATCATCGTTTTAGTCATGATGAGAAAGCATTTATCGTTGATGAAGCGCAAAAAGGTAACTTTATAAAAGCGACTAATGTTCAATATCTATTCAAACAAAATAACAATATTCCTACAGATGTATTGCTGGAAGATACTTATAAAAAAGCAAGTAAGGATATTTTCTTTAGTGAAAGACAGCTTCAACACTTAGAAAAAGATAGTTTTGAATATAATGTTGAGTTGCAATTCATTAGAGAAAAAGAGAAAGAAATTGAAAGTTATAAAGAACATATTGATGATGATTTAAGAATAGATATAGGCGATAGAAACTTTGAAAAAGTCAAAGACCAAACACCTAATGAGAAAGTTCAATTACTCATTAAACTTGAGAAATATAATCATATCGATCAAGAAGAAGTTATTGGAAAACATATTAATCAAGTGGATAGAAATGATAATGACAACCATCTTGAACATGAATATGAACAATCTAATCACATTAATTTACCAACGATAAATGCCAGTGACTTTCTTATGTACTATGCGAATGAAATTGAAAAGCAAAATGATATTAATCATAAGAAAAAGAAAAAACAAGAGAGAAATAACCATATGAGAAGATAATAGGTGGTGGGAATTATACAAAGTTCATTCGGTTCTTTTTATATAGGACATAAATATATTTAATACCTGTTAAAGTATTCTTTGCCATATTGATACTTTGATACCTTGTTTTTCTCACTGTAATATGATGGTAATCATTAATCAATGAGGTTATTAAGATATTTAGAGATACAATGACAGTTAGGATTAAGTTTAAAATTTTAATCAGTTTAGATATTGTTATCTTCGTTTAAAGTGCCTGGTTGATAATTATCATTCGAGGTTTATCAAACTCAAGTTACGTCACGAGTTAAATTGAATTTATTGAAACTTTTGCGCTATAAATATTTAAATATTAAAAAAGAAAATTTAAAATAAGAGCAAAAAAACCCACTATTTATTGTATTATTGTAATTAATAGAATAATTAAAATGAAGGGAACAATATAATGAATAATTTCAACATACAAAGTGTTAATGATTTTAAAAGTAAATATAAAAATATCGACGATAATAAAGTATTACGAAATATGAATATAAACGAATTAGAATCATATCTTTTAATGTTATACAATTTGAAATATACAGTAAGTCAAATAGAATCAAGGTATAACCAGTTAGTGAAGAACAATAATAACAAAAAAATAACCAAATAGACGCTATAAACAATGCTTACAACAATATAGAAGACCAGTTAATAAATTATACACCTGAAATGGATAAAATAAATTCT
>NZ_KV827229.1:0-9973 GCF_001836075.1 Staphylococcus sp. HMSC035D11 | reverse complement strand
TGATGGTGTGTGTGATTAGACATTTATTATTCACCTCTTTGATGATGAGCATGTTGAATGGCTTGTTTTAATAAAGTAGAAACATGTTGATCGTCTATAGAATAAATCATGGATTGTCCATGACGTGACGATTTAACGAGGCCTGCTTGTTTTAAACTCTTTAATTGATGCGATACATTTGATTGAGTTAATTTTAATGTATGCGTAATATGCCCAACACTAGCTTCACCTTTATATAACAATTCTAAAATACGTAAACGGTTATAATCGCTTAACGCTTTAAATGTCTCAGTTAAACGGTTAAGCATGTATTCATCTATAAATATATCTCTATCTTTATTTGTATTGGACATCACATGAGACCTCCTCTTTAATATATTAATATATATTCATATATTAATATATAGTGTCCTTGTCTAAGTGTCAATGATATATAGTAAATAAGTTTAAAAATGATACTAAGTGGTATTAATAAACTATGAAATGAATTGAAGGAGGAAATAAGGTTATGAGTATATTAGTTATTGGTGCTAATGGTGGCGTAGGTTCTAAATTGGTTAACCAATTAAAAGAAGATCAAGTTGATTTTACAGCCGGTGTTCGTAAAGAAGAACAAGAAAGTGCGTTAAAAGATCAAGGTGTTAATGCCATTTTAATAGATGTAGAAAAAGATAGTATTGATGATTTAACTGAGAAATTCAAAGGCTTTGATAAAGTTATTTTCTCAGTTGGTTCAGGTGGTAGCACAGGTGCTGATAAAACAATCATTGTTGATTTAGATGGTGCAGTGAAAACGATTGAAGCAAGTAAAAAAGCAAATGTTAAACATTATGTAATGGTTTCTACTTACGATTCACGTCGTGAAGCATTTGATGCAAGTGGAGATTTAAAACCTTATACAATTGCAAAACACTATGCAGATAATCATTTAAGAAATTCTGGACTAACTTATACAATCGTTCATCCAGGTGGTTTAGAAGATAAATCAGGTACTGGTGAAATTAAAGCTGACTTGTATTTTGATGAAGGAAGTACAATTCCACGCGAAGATGTGGCTTCTGTATTAAAACACGTAGCGACTTCTGAAAATAAATTTGAAAATAAAGAATTTCAAATTCTTTCAGGGCATCAATCTATTCAAGAAGCATTATCTCGTTTTGAGTAGTTAAGTTAGATAATTAATTACAAATGAAAAGTTCTGTGTTAGAGTAGGACAGTGAGTTTTAAAACTTGCTGTTCTATTCTTTTTTATTAATATATATAATTTCTATTAAATTAATAATGAAATTGATATAATAAACATATGAGTGAAAATTTTTATTTAACTATAGAAGCGAAATAGCATTTATATAGAATTAGTTATCTGATATATTAAAAGCTTAAATAGATAGTCATTTAAAGATAAAATGGGTCATCAATTGTTCTAATTATACATAATCATTTAAATACGATATTTCACTTTAAAATAAAGAGAGAAGCAATAACCGTGTTTTAGGAGGTGCAATCATGCCATTATTTTTAAAGCCTATTTTCTTTGAAAAAATATGGGGCGGTAATAAGTTAAATCAATTTAATTACGACATACCAAGTGAACAAACTGGAGAATGCTGGGGTATTTCTGCACATCCGAATGGAAAAAATATGATTGAAAATGGTCAGTATGCTGGTCAAACATTAGATCAAGTATGGAATGAGCATAGAGAATTATTTGGAGACTTTCCAAGTAAAGATTTCCCTTTATTATGTAAAATAGTGGATGCAAGACACTCTCTATCTATTCACGTTCATCCTGACGACTCGTATGCATATGAATTTGAAAACGGTCAATATGGTAAGTCAGAATGTTGGTATATTATTGATGCAGAAGAAGATGCTGAAATTATACTCGGTACCTCTGCTGATTCAAAAGAAACATTTGAGAATAAGATAAAAGAAGAGGCGGTGTTGGATGTAGTAGAAAGAATCAAAGTTAAACCAGGTGAGTTTTATTTTATACCAGCTGGAATGCTTCATTCTATAGGTTCTGGTGTTTTAGTATATGAAACAATGCAATCATCTGATATTTCATATAGAGTATATGATTATGAACGTAATCGAACTGATGGATCATCATTAGAAGTTAAAAAAGCATTAGACGTGATTCAATTTACTGCAAATGCACCTGCTATAGTACCTGAAACTACAATTGTAGAAAATCATAAACGTAGCCAAATTGTATCTAATGACTTTTTTACAATGGTTAAATGGGAAATAAGTGGAACGCTTAATTATATGAAGCCTCGTGAATTTTGTCTTATTTCTGTATTAGAAGGTCATGGACAAGTGATTACAGATGGAGAAATCTTTAAGCTAGAAAAGGGGTCTAATTTTATTTTAACTTCTGAAGATTTAGATAGCGTATTTGAAGGCGAGTTCACTCTAATTATAAGTTATATCTAGTTAATCAATTTAATTTATAAGCAGAAATGTTGGAATAATTTCTATATCTAGCATGATTTTCTAGTGTGATAGCTGAATCTAGAAGTTTTTTATTTTCCTTTTTCTGTTAATCGGAAATCTAATAAGGTTTAAATAATGAGGTAGTATATTTTAATAGTGAAATGGAATTTTGTGATGATTCATATGATTCTATTTCACTTTTTTGAATTTAAAAAGTGATTTCATAATACGTCAACTCTATTAAAAAAATATGATAAAATAAAAAAAATGAAATCTTATAGACTATTCATATATTTAAGTTAAGCTATCTAAAAATGACTAATAGGTGCTAAAATTAATATTAATATATACATGAATAAAGATGCTAAATTTAAAATAAGTAAGAAGGAGATTCTAGATGGCAGAAGAAGTAAATTACTTTTGGTTAAATTGTGGATATACAAGATGGAACCATAATGAACCATTAGTTGGACAAATAACTTTATTTGAGTCTGGAGCACAGTTCAATCCTACTCAGGGTTTTCGAGCGTTCAAAAAGCTAAAATTGGCGATCAAGTGATTTTTTATCAAGTACAAACAGATACTGGATTATTAGGAATTGGGGAAATTATTAGTGTTCAAACAGGAGCACAAAATAAAATTAGAGTTGAATTTAAATTTAATGAAGAATTAAAGCCTTTAACTACTGACTATTTAAAACGTAGTGAAGTGCTAGATTATCGAATGAATAATATGCGAGAAACGTTAATAAATCAGATCACAAAAGAGGAGTTTCAATTAATCGTTGAGTTAGGAAAAGGTAACATTCAATTACCTCGATATTTCTTCTTATCTGAAACTGAAAAATTTGAACCTGATACACATTATACGATTTTTACACATACTTATAATGGAATTAAACGGAATGGTTATCATTTTTATAACCAATTAGAAGTAGGGGATAATTTAATATTTTATGATAAGAATAGTAATCAATCGGTCGTAGGAATTGGTGAAGTATCTCGTCATATTCATGAAAAACCTCCAATTCCTGGTCGTACTAATAGTACTGCAATTGAGATTTATTATGAAAAGAATATCACTCCTGTTACATTAGGAGCACTAAATAAACATCCTAAATTAAAGAACTTATACTTTTTACAAGAAAATGCTAAGCAAGCAATAGCAAGTATGAGTCAAGCACAATACGATGCTATTATAGACATGAGTGAAAATGATGGGATTAGAACACCATTTGAGACTATTAAAAAACCAGGATTCAATACGGATCATGATGAGACCATTAAACCTTTTATTTTACTCGTTGTAGATAAACGTGAAGAAGGTTTGAAAGCAGCCAATAATCTTTTACAAAAAACGAATGCTAATCCAGTTATTACTAGTGGTCACCCTGACTTTAGTGAAGATATGTTATATGGCAAATATCTACCTAATGAGACAGGTGCCTTATATTATAGAGAAGGTTTTATTACACAACTTATGCCTAAAAATGACAAAAGTTACTTAGTGATTGATAACTTTAATAGACTTGATCCAGATATATTTCAAACTTATATTAATGTTTTAGAAGGGTACGAAGTTACATTACCTAGATATAATAAAGACGGTAACATGATTACTTGGTCTCGTGAAAAAGATTCTTTTTATCATTTTAATCCTAATTGGCATATTATTGGCGTAACATACGAAAAGTTAGAAGATATAAAAAATAAATATTCACAACAATTTTTAAAATATACACGTATTGTAAAAGTGAACCATGATGCATAATGTCAAACAAGTTAGATAAAAACAGCATAATGTATAATTAGTTAAAGTGGATATAGAATTTGAAATAAATTCTATATCCACTTTTTCTGTGTTTAATGAGTCCTTGTAAAAGGAATATATTAAATAGGTTAAAAAGGAAGGTGACGGAACATGCCAATCGTTTATTACGATGGAAATTGTGTGTATTGTTATAATTATTGTATTTGGCTAATACAACATGGTTTACCTAAAAATTATGAGTTTGCGACTTTAAAAGGAGAGGCGGGACAACATTTATTTAAACAACATCCCGAAGCTAAAAATAAAAATAGTGTGATACTACAAGAAGGAGATCGTTTATATTACGAGACTACTGCAGTAGCAAAATTAATCACAACATTAAGTAGTAAAAAATGGTTAGGCATACTACTTAGAGTAATGCCATTACCAATAAGAAATTTAGGTTATCGACTGTTTGCTAATAATAGAGATAAAATGTGGAAAACACATTGGCATAAACCAAACGCATATGAAAAATCATTCTTTATTGATGATGATAGACAATAAATGAGAAAACTATTTTTTAATTGATAATATCTATATATTTTGATTATATATTATAAAGCTTTTGATAATGATTCTATATATTTATTCATAAGTATTAGTGTTTTTTAATTGCGTGTGTAAAATGACTTTACAGATTATAATTATTATAATATAATTATGATTGTAAAAGAGAGACTTGACTGTATAAAAGTACAAAAAAGGAGAGATTCGATGACTCAACAAGATGTAGTAAAAGAATTAAATCAACAAGTAGCAAACTGGACAGTAGCATATACAAAATTACACAACTTCCATTGGTATGTTAAAGGTCCTAATTTCTTCTCATTACATGAAAAATTTGAAGAATTATACAATGAAGCTAGTCAATATGTAGACGATTTAGCAGAACGTATTTTAGCAATTGGAGGTAACCCAGTAGCAACATTAAAAGAAAGTTTAGAACTTTCAATTGTAAAAGAAGCAGAAACACATTACACTGCTGAAGAAATGGTTAAAGCTTTCTCTGAAGATTTAACTCAAATTTCTAAACAACTTGGAAAAGCAATTGAAGTTGCAGGAGAAGCAGGAGACGATGTTTCAGAAGATATGTTTATTGGCATGCAAACATCAGTAGATAAACATAATTGGATGTTTAAATCTTATTTAGTTTAAATATTCTATTTTAAAAAGAGCCATTGTGGACGATAAAACGTCTACAATGGCTCTTTTAACTTTTAATATTAACATTGATAAGTGATTATTCAGCGATTTCTAAAGCAATTTCCATCATTTGAGTAAATGATGTTTGACGTTCTTCAGCTGATGTAGCTTCATCTCTTAAGATATGATCACTTACAGTAAAAATACCTAATGCTTTTTTACCAGCATGAATTGCATTTAAATATAAGCCAGCTGATTCCATTTCAATACCTAAGATACCCATGTTCTTCCAACTATCGTTAAAATGTTTATCGGCATTATAAAACGTATCTGATGATAAAATATTTCCAACATGTGTAACTGCTCCGATATCATCAGCAACTTGTTTAGCTTTAGTAATTAACTCAAAATCTGCAATTGGAGCAAAGTGACCAGGAATATTAAATTGATCTACATAATTTGAATTAGTTGAAGCAGCTTGAGCAATAATGACATCATATAAATTCACATTCTCTTGTAATGCACCACATGAACCAATTCGAATAATTGTATCAACATCAAAGAAATTATAAAGCTCATACG
Source organism: Staphylococcus sp. HMSC035D11 (assembly GCF_001836075.1). Lineage (NCBI taxonomy): Bacteria > Bacillati > Bacillota > Bacilli > Caryophanales > Staphylococcaceae > Staphylococcus > Staphylococcus sp. HMSC035D11. Next base: position 3,997 of record NZ_KV827229.1, on the reverse strand, counting down.
AATAAATTCCAATACTTGGAATACCCATACCTGAACCCATTACTGAGATTTCTTTACCTTTATATGTGCCAGTGTATCCAAACATATTACGTACTTCATTAAATTGCTCAACATTTTCTAAAAAGTTATCAGCAATATATTTTGCACGTAATGGATCCCCAGGCATTAATACTGTTTTAGCAATTTTAGTTCCATTAGGTTGAATATGAGGTGTACCGTTTGTCATGAATATCTTCTCCTTAACATTTTTATTCAAAATAAAGATAACATTTGTTTAAAATTTTTGCGAATTTTTGTACTATATAAATGAGAGAAACATATAAATTATGTTAATACAGTTGGCTTTCGAGCAATACATTGGAGGAAATTTTTATGGAATATTCAAAATATATTGATCATACACTTTTAAAACCGGAATCAACACGTCAACAGATTGATAAAATTATTTCTGAAGCTAAGGCGTATCATTTTAAATCGATTTGCGTTAATCCAACCCACGTTAAGTATGCTTCTGAACAGCTTGTGAATTCTGATGTGCTTGTATGTACAGTGATTGGGTTCCCACTTGGAGCTACAACAACCGCTACAAAGATTTTTGAAACAGAAGATGCGATTAAAAATGGCGCGTCAGAAATTGATATGGTTATCAATATAGGCGCACTTAAAGATGGAAGATATGAAGACGTTCAAAAAGATATCGAAGGCGTAGTTGGCGCAGCTAATGGAAAAATAGTGAAAGTTATTATTGAAACTGTTCTTTTAACAGACGATGAAAAAGTGAAAGCAAGTGAACTAGCAAAAGCTGCTGGTGCAGATTTCGTTAAAACATCAACTGGCTTTGCTGGGGGAGGCGCTACACCAGAAGATGTGAAATTAATGAAAGACACTGTGGGAGACGAATTAGAGGTTAAAGCTTCAGGTGGCGTACGTAATTTAGAAGATTTCAATAAAATGATTGACGCAGGCGCTACACGTATAGGTGCGAGTGCTGGTGTCCAAATTATTCAAGGTTTAGAGTCAGATTCTGATTATTAATCATGCAGTTGATGTAACAGCATACAGATACAACAGCTTATTTTGAGAGGAGTTCAGAATGATGAGAATGATAGATATTATTGAAAAGAAACGCGATGGAAAATCATTATCTAAAGAGGAAATTGAATTCTTTATCAAAGGCTACACGGAAGGAGATATCCCAGATTATCAAGCCTCAAGTTTAGCTATGGCGATTTTCTTCCAAGATATGAATGAAGAAGAACGTGCAGCTTTAACTATGGCAATGGTTAATTCAGGTGATGTTATTGATTTATCAAAAGTCAATGGTATTAAAGTAGATAAACACTCAACTGGTGGCGTTGGAGATACGACGACATTAGTGTTGGCACCATTAGTAGCTGCAGTGGGAGTGCCAGTTGCCAAAATGAGTGGCCGTGGTTTAGGACATACGGGTGGTACGATTGATAAATTAGAATCTATTGATGGGTTTCATGTTGAAATCTCTGAAGCGGACTTCATTAAACTTGTTAATGAAGATCAAGTTGCAGTGATTGGACAAACAGGCAATTTAACACCTGCAGATAAGAAACTATACGCATTAAGAGATGTTACAGGAACAGTTAACTCTATTCCTCTAATCGCATCATCTATCATGAGTAAGAAAATTGCCGCGGGTGCTGATGCAATCGTCCTAGATGTTAAAACTGGAAATGGTGCATTCATGAAAACATTAGAAGATGCCGAGGCTTTAGCACATGCTATGGTTAGCATAGGAAATAATGTTGGTAGAAATACAATGGCTATTATTTCAGATATGAGCCAACCACTTGGTCGTGCGATTGGGAATGCTTTAGAATTAAAAGAAGCGATTGATACATTAAATGGTCAAGGACCTGAAGATTTAACTGAATTAGTATTAACGCTTGGTTCACAAATGGTCGTACTTGCTGAAAGAGCAAGTACACTTGAAGAGGCGCGTCAATTGCTCAATGAAGCCATTGAAAATGGCTCAGCATTAGATAAATTCAAAACATTTTTAGAAAATCAAGGTGGCGATGCTTCAGTTGTCGATTCACCGGAGTTATTACCGACTGCCGAATATCAAATTGATTATAAAGCAAAATCAAGTGGTGTAGTTTCAGAGCTTATTGCTAATGAAATTGGCGTTGCTTCAATGATGTTAGGTGCGGGAAGACAAACGAAAGAAGATGACATAGATTTAAGTGTTGGCATTGTGTTGAATAAGAAAGTAGGAGACAACGTCAATGAAGGAGAGTCTTTATTAACGATTCACAGTAATCGTGAAAATGTTGATGATGTAATTAAGAAACTTGACGAAAGTATCGAAATTAAAGCGCAAGCAAAAACACCAACATTAATTCATAAAATAATTACAGAGTAGGAGTGTTAAATATGACGACACCATTTAAAAGAGTACATTTAATTGTCATGGATTCAGTAGGTATTGGTGAAGCACCTGATGCTGCAGCTTTTAATGATGAAGGTTCACACACATTAAAACACACGTTAGAAGGTTTTAACCAATCATTACCTAATTTAGAAAAATTAGGATTAGGTAATATTGAAGATTTGCCAGTAGTCAATAAAGTTGAACAACCAGGTGCTTTTTATACTAAATTAAGTGAAGCTTCTGTTGGAAAAGATACGATGACAGGACATTGGGAAATTATGGGACTAAATATCATGCAACCATTTAAAGTTTATCCAAATGGATTTCCTGACGAATTAATTCAAGAGATTGAAGAAATGACAGGTCGAAAAGTTGTAGCAAATAAACCTGCTTCAGGTACTGCAATTATTGATGAATTAGGCGAACATCAAATGAAAACAGGGGATTTAATTGTTTATACTAGTGCAGACCCAGTACTTCAAATTGCTGCACATGAAGATATTATCCCACTTGAAGAATTGTATGATATTTGCGAAAAGGTTCGTGAATTAACTAAGGATCCTAAGTACTTAATTGGCCGTGTTATTGCACGTCCATATGTTGGTGAACCAGGAAACTTTACTCGTACATCTAATCGTCATGATTATGCTTTAAAACCATTTGGTAAAACTGTTATGAATACATTAAAAGATAGTGATTATGATGTTATTGCTATTGGTAAAATCAATGACATCTATGATGGCGAAGGTGTAACTGAAGCCATTCGTACAAAAAATAATATGGATGGAATGGATAAGTTAATAGAAGTTGTCAAAAAAGACTTTAATGGATTAAGTTTCTTAAATCTTGTTGATTTTGATGCTTTATATGGTCATCGTCGTGATAAAGAAGGTTATGCACAAGCCATTAAAGATTTTGACGAACGCTTACCAGAATTAATTGATAATTTACAAGAAGATGATTTAGTGATTATTACTGCTGATCATGGTAATGATCCAATTGCAGAGGGAACAGATCATACTAGAGAATATATTCCAGTGCTTATGTTTAGCCCTAAAATAGATGCATACCATGAATTATCAGGAGATACAACATTTAGTTCTATTGGTGCAACAATTGCAGATAATTTCAATGTTGAATTGCCAAAATACGGAAAAAGTTATTTAAAAGAAATGGGAGTTGAATAATTATGAAAATAATGAGATATTTGTTAGGTTTAGCATTTGGAACAGCAGGAATACTACATTTTACAAAGGAACGTCAATTTAGATCGATTGTACCGGAGTATTTACCATTACGAAAAACAGCAGTTTTAGTGACAGGCGTATTTGAAATGTTCTTTGGAGTTATGTTATTAGCTAAAAAACCTGCGGATTGGTTGAAAAAAGGTATTAATGCATTTTTACTTGCGGTTTTTCCAGGAAACATTTACATGGCAAGAAAGCAATTACCATTAGGAAATAAATCTGTTCCTAAGTGGGCATTATACTTAAGATTACCACTTCAATTCATTTTAATAGCTATTGTAAAAAAATTATAATAAAACTTAAATAAACAATGAGGCTGGGACATAATTTCTAACAAATTAGC
>NZ_KV827228.1:0-2629 GCF_001836075.1 Staphylococcus sp. HMSC035D11 | reverse complement strand
GGGGAACACCATTAAATGTATGGATTTGCAATGATTGTAATCACGAATACGCACCAAGTAGTATTAAGGATTTACAAAATAATTCCATCAATAAAATTGATGAAGATATTGAGTTGCATAGACCTTATGTTGATAATATCACTCTTAGTTGCCCTAAGTGTAATGGGAAAATGTCTCGAGTAGAAGAAGTAATCGATGTTTGGTTTGATAGCGGCTCTATGCCGTTTGCTCAGCATCATTATCCTTTTGATAACCAGAAAATTTTTAATCAACACTTTCCAGCTGATTTTATTGCAGAAGGAGTTGATCAAACGAGAGGCTGGTTTTACAGTTTACTAGTAATTTCTACTATTCTAAAAGGAAAATCTTCTTATAAACGTGCTTTATCTTTAGGACATATTCTAGACAGTAATGGTAAAAAAATGTCTAAAAGTAAAGGAAACGTTATTAATCCAACTGAATTAATTAATAAGTACGGAGCCGATTCTTTAAGATGGGCCTTAATTTCGGATAGTGCTCCATGGAATAACAAAAGATTCTCAGAAAATATAGTAGCTCAGACCAAATCGAAATTTATAGATACGCTTGATAATATTTATAAATTTTATAATATGTATAATAAAATAGATCACTATAATCCTAATAATGAAATTACAAAAAGTAGAAATACATTAGATAATTGGGCTCTTTCTCGCTTAAACACCTTAATAAAAGAAAGTAATATTTATGTAAATAATTACGATTTCACTTCCGCAGCCAGATTAATTAACGAATATACCAATACAATAAGTAATTGGTATATTCGGAGATCGAGAGGACGATTTTGGGAACAAGGAATTTCTAACGATAAAAAAGATGCGTACAATACGCTTTATGAAATTTTAACAACTTTATCAAGACTAGTGGCTCCATTTGTTCCATTTATATCTGAAAAAATCCATTATAATTTGACTGGAAAAAGTGTGCATTTACAAGATTATCCACAATATAAAGAAAGTTTTATTAATCAAGCATTGGAAGATGAAATGCATACCGTTATAAAAATTGTAGAATTATCTAGACAGGCTCGCAAAAATGCAGATTTAAAAATTAAGCAACCTTTATCGAAAATGGTGATTAAACCTAATAGTCAATTAAACTTAAGTTTTTTACCTAATTACTATTCAATAATAAAAGACGAATTAAATATAAAAAACATTGAATTAACTGATAATATTAATGACTATATTACCTATGAGCTTAAATTGAATTTTTCTTCTGTGGGACCAAAACTAGGGAACAAAACGAAAAATATTCAAACATTGATAGACTCCCTATCAGAGTATGATAAAAAAAGTTTAATTGAGTCTAATAACTTCAAAAGTTTATCTTCTGATGCTGAGTTAACTAAGGATGATTTTATAATTAAAACCTTACCTAAGGATAGTTATCAACTCAGTGAAGATAATGACTGCGTTATATTATTAGATAAAAATTTATCTCCTGAATTAATTCGCGAAGGACATGCTAGAGAGCTCATTAGATTAATTCAACAATTAAGAAAAAAGAAAAATTTACCAATAAATCAACGTATTGATATTTATATCGGTGTAACTGGGGAATTATTAGAATCAATAAAAACCAATAAAAATATGTTTAAAGAAAATTTGCTGATTAAAAATATACACTTAAATGTTATAGATGAATATGAAAATACTATTCATTTTAATAATAAAGAAATAAAAATTTCCTTATTATATTAAACAAACATGGCCACTCTATTTTAGTAGAGTGGCCATGAGTTATCAAAGCCAAGCAAAAGGTGATAAACTATGTATAATTTTGATTATTCTAAATTACCAATTAAAAATATTCAAAAAATATTTCCTATTGCAGGGGGATATGTGAATCTATCTTTTTCAGTTGATGCTTCCAACAAAAAATATTTTTTAAAGCTACAACCTAATACTAAATCAAATTTTTTTGATTATGAGTTATCCAGTTTAAAAGAATTAACTGATAAAAATATTCCTGTTCCTCAAATTATTAATAAAGGAGAATTAGACAATAATTCTTTTTTACTGTTAGAGTTCATTGAAAATGGCCATGCTTATCCTGAAAGCTATAGAAAACTAGGTAAAATAGTTGCAAACATGCATAAAAATATAAATTCACTAAATCTATTTGGCTTTAGTCATAATTTCAATGGAGGAACGATTGAATTCACTAATAAATGGACTTCTTCTTGGGGGGATTTATTTATTAAAAGTAGGATGGATAAGCTATGTTCTGAAATATACAAGAAACGTTTATTTTCAATTTCGGATCTTTTATTATATGAAGATATACGAAAAATTATGTTGAAGAGCTTATATTATCACCAATCGTCACCATCATTACTTCATGGTGATCTTTGGAAAGGAAATATTCTTTTTCAAAAAAATGGAGATCCTATTCTATGTGATCCAGTCTGTTTATATGGAGATAGAGAATTTGATATTGGATATACTCTAGCATTAGAAAAATTTCCATTAGATTTTTATCAAGAATATAATAATATATATCCGTTGTGTGTTGGATATGAAAAGCGAATAGAATTTTACAAGTTATATGTGTTTATGATTCATTTATTTGCTATAGGTACAGATTT
>NZ_KV827227.1:0-242 GCF_001836075.1 Staphylococcus sp. HMSC035D11 | reverse complement strand
ATAAAGAAGAGATTCCGTATGAAACAAAACGTAAATTTAATCCAGATTTAGCACCTGGTACAGAAGAAGTCGTACAAAAAGGTGAAAATGGAGAAAAAACAATTACAACACCAACAACGAAAAATCCATTAACAGGAGAAAAAGTAGGCGAAGGTGAACCAACAGAAGAAATCACAAAAGAACCAATTGATGAAATAATTGAGTATGGTCCAGACGCAGATTCAGATGCAGACGCTGACTCA